>DPSW01000179.1:0-6722 GCA_003527145.1 Clostridiaceae bacterium
CTACGCAGCTTGCTACATTTAGTATTCGTTCATCCCCGCCGCATCCTTTTTCAATGCATTTAATAAATCTATCAATAATATAGAACTTTAAAGGAAAATCCTTTTTTGAAAAATTCGCAGTTATATTCAATATGGTCCTTACCTCTTCAAAATCCAGAAGCTTTGAATGCTTCTCGCCCAGAAGCTCATCTGCAATACCCAAGCAATCATATTCTTCTGCCTTTGCGCAAATTGATTTGAAGGACTGTTTTAATATTTGATCTTCTCCATTTTGAGCTTCAGTCACTTTTCCATATAAGCTTATGAGAGCTGAAAGCTCAGCCTTAACCTGTATGTATAATTTATGCAAATCATTAAGTCCATATCTCTTATCGGATTTTTTCAGCCTGTCTATTTCCTCTTGCAGCTCAACCATTTCATCCAGTTTTGAAAAGACTTTCAGCGCATATTCATGACATTCATTTATAAGGGCCGATATTGCAACTATCCTTATATCCGCTATTGCTCTTTTTTCATCAAAAGCAGACATCAACATTAAATCATAGGCTTTGAAAGCTTCCTCAATTTTACCGTCTGCCTCAAGAATTTTCCCATAGTATTTGCATACTTCATGGTCCAAAGGAAATAACTGCTGAAACAGATTAAATATTTGGACACCGGATTCCCGCATTTCAGGTTTGTTTAAGCTGCTGCATAATTCGTTCAGCTTCTCGCCTGAGGGTACCTCCGATCCTTTAAATACTGCTTCCTCCAAAGCTCTGGCAGTTTCTTCATCTTCAAGAGCGGAAGCTATCTTTAGTATTTCAAACCTTTTTAGGCTTTTTGCTATTTCGTTGTTTTGAGGCTCTGTCTCTAATTCCTCTTTCAGAAAAGCTTGCAGTCTATCAAACTCCTTTATGGAATAAAGCTTTCTTATCAATATCATAGGATTCTTGTGTTTCCTATAATCCCTTACCCTGCAATCTATAGATTTATCCAGTTCTCCATCCAATTCATATAAAATAGCCTGTATCCAGTTGCCAAGCTTTTTATTGCCGATCCTTTTCTCTAAAAAGCTCTTGCTTTCTACAACAAATCGGTCCTTCTCCAAATGCTGTAATGCAGGAGTGCTGTTTAGCTTGTCCATATTATAATCTATCAAAGTAATAAAATTTATCAAATACTCATCTGAAATAGAAGCCTGCTGAAAGGTCGCATAAAATGCCTCTATCCATAGTTTATTTTTTATGCATAAATCCTTTAGCTTTTCCCATTTCCTGAAAAGATCTACTTTCAATTCTTCAGCGCCCGGACGTGACAACTCCTTGTTCCGCAAATTGTGATATATTAAAAGACATTCAAAGGAATGCAGCAGTGAACCTTCTCCAAAGGCTTCGTACATTTCAATCCAGGGTTGATAGCAGTATTCATCGTGCCTGATCATAAGCATGTTGAATAATATGTAATGCTCCGTATTTTCCTTCTCTAAAGGCTTTATTTGGCGCATTATTTCCCTGACTCTTTTGCTTTTATCAAAATTTGAAATAAGAATTTGCTCTAACTGGTCTTGACGCTTGATATACTCAATGCATATATTATAATCCCCTGTCAAAAGCATTTCTTTAAACCCATCTATTATAGGCCTGGCTGTATCCATTTCTGCAAGGCTGAACATTCTCACTATCCCTCCAAATTATCTGCTGATACTAAGTATTCGACAATATCCAACCATTTCCTTCAAAGTTTATAAGCATTAAAAAACCGCATTGCAAGGTTACCCCAGCTTTGCTATTTATAAACTCATGCCGGTTCCATTAATCTTCAGCCACAGCTTTCTCTCTTCATAATCCGGCAATATGCTCTTCACCAGACTCCAGAAATTCTTGGAATGATCCATATGTATAAGGTGGCACATTTCATGGACTATGATATAGTCCATCACATTCAGCGGCGCCATGATGATCCTCCAATTAAAAAGCAGAACTCTTTTAGAGGTGCAGCTGCCCCATCTCTTCTTTTGCTCTTTTACCTTTATCTGTGCAGGTGAAATATTAAAGAAGGGTTGATAATATTCTATTCTCTGGCAGATTTTTTCCTTAGCTTTATTCTTGTACCAATCTGTTAACGCTGACTTTATGGGTTCTTCGCCTTTAGCACCGGTATAAACACAGAGGCTGTCATTTTCCAGCTTGGCCACGGGTTTCCTATACGCTTCATCATATATAATCTGAAGCAGATAGTCTGCCCCCGCATATAGGAAAGATTCGCCGTCTACATATTGCCTGTTCCTTTTCTGACCTTCCAAATGCTTTATCTCAGATAGTTTTTGTACTATCCATTTTGCCTTTGATTTGACGATTTCCAAAACTCTATCTTCTCCGACACCTACCGGAGCTTTTATATTTATAACTCCTGGCGGAGCTATTCTGATACCCAAGGTTTTTCTCTTTTTGTACTCTACCTCAAACTCAACTTTCTGTGTGCCATATTCAAAGCTTAATTTCATTCTCAAATTCCTTTCGGCAGCTTCATAATTGCATCAATAATCTTTGTAGTCTTCATATTCCTGCTTTTTCAAGCAATTTATGCTTATTTTATTATAGCATAAAAGCCGGATAGATAATGGGGTATTAAACTAAGATAACACCCCGAGGAAAAAATCCAGAGATGTTATCTCAATAAGGACAAGTCTATATAGTATATTTTGTTAGTGAAAGATTTCTGCTGCAAAGCAGGGGGCTACTATTGCAGCTTTGTCCTATTAATCATTCAACATCATAGGATTTAGAATATAAATCTGGGTCTGAAAGCTCGTCTAAGAAGCAATAGAAGAAGGATGGCACCTAACAATCCCCTAAATCCCTGATTTCCATATCCTAAATAACTGCCGCTCATATCATATAAATTGTATCCTCTGTACTGCCCTATAGGCATACCATCCATTGTATAAACATATCCATCACCTACATATGCCATAGGAACTCTATATGCATCGTATATCATAGAACCATCGGTGTAGCCAGCAATACGGTTGTCTCCATCATAGATAACATCTTCATCAACATAGCCATATACTCTGCCTCGGGAATCGTATACTCTTTCCAAAGTATCACCCCCTTCTCCTTAATATTTATTCCCCTGTTACTATATATGTAGCATGGCCATTTTTTGTTATCAAAACTTTGTACACACTATAACATCCTCCTTATCCATATCACATGACAATATTGTCTCCCCTTAGTCCAGCAATCCTTCTAAATATTTCAACGAAGTTTCCGTCCTCGATAAAGGGAAAACCACTTGCCCCATTTTTCATGCAATAATGCTTTTCTGCTGCTCTGGCCTTAGCAGTAATCTCCCTTCAATAAAAACTTTATACAATCCTATACTTTTTTCTGCATGGGATTTGAAAAAGCTGTAGACAGCCTTTTTATTAAGCCAAATACAGACATTTATATTACAGGCTCCAATGCTTATATGCTGTCCGGTGAGCTTGCTACACTGCTGTCAGGGCGATACATTACCGTGGATATGCTGCCTCTTTCATTCAAAGAATACTGTGAAGCTGTTGATGGAAATAGAAAAAGCACACGAGAAAACTTCAATGATTATCTTCATTTTGGCTCCTTCCCTTATGTAGCAAAACTTGAGCACAATGACTCTGTTATAATTCCTTACATCGATGGAATTTACAACACTATTCTTATNNGGATGTAGCAAAACGTGAATCGGAGCCATTGGAGAAAATTCCGGATCATTATCCTAAGATCCTTTTAACACTGGATGAAATCGGAGCCGGAACAAACTATAACGGAATCCGTCATCTGAACTTGATGGATTGGCTGCTTAGATAACTGCTCAGCTTTTAGAGCAGTATAAATAAGCATAGCGGTTTTTCCGGCACCTTTCTCACCAGTTAAATAGTACCGTTCTCCATCAAGTAAGCTATCAATACCAAAGATCTTAATATATAATTCATCAAATATTTGTATATCTAAATCTTTATAAACATAACATTGCAATAAAAAAAGCATAATATTACCTAACCGGCAATGTTATACTTTAATTTATTACTTTCTATTAAACACTTTTAAGTGTTATAGAAACCATATCAGAAAGTTTTTTATTAAAAAAATTTAAGGTTCCGGGTACTAAGGTTATATCGAAATTGTAAACGAAATGTATCAATTTGAGAAATTATTTAAATTATATACAGAAACGGGCGGCCATTCGGCTGCCCGTTTCATAGTTGTCAATGCTTATATTTTAAACTTCATAATTGCACTTCTTAGTTCCTGAGCCATTTGAGACAGATTTTCACTGGCGGTTGCAATATTCTCCATAGATGCAGCCTGTTCTTCTATAGATGCTGTTACTTCCTGGGTAGCTGCAGAATTTTCCTCTGCAATGGCAGATAAATTTTGTAAATTAGCCAATATTTCATTTTTCATGTCATACATTTCTTTCCCTGAAGCATCTAATTTCAGTATAGCATTTTGAGATTCTTTCATAGCTTTTTCTATGAGTTTATATCGCTCATTGCTTTGTTTAACACTTTGGGTCTGCTGGTTTTTGATTTCAGATATACGTCCCATTGTATCTACTGCATTTCGTGAATTCATTTGCAGTTCATTTACGATTTCTTCGATGACACGTGTGGAATCTGCCGATTGATTGGACATCTTTTTAATCTCATCCGATACCACTGCAAATCCTTTTCCCGCTTCGCCCGCTCTGGCTGCTTCTATGGCGGCATTTAGGGCTAATAAATTTGTTTGCTCTGCAATAGAAGCAATAAAGTTACTTGCCTCGCTTATTTTATTTGAGCTATCATTTGTTTTTAGGATCACATCAGAAATATTCTTACTGGCTACATTGTTTTCTTCCGTGATCTTAGAAAGATTTTCAATTTCAGCGAGTCCTTCATTTACAGCTTCCATAACCTCTCCCACAGTGTTGTTTATATTTCTTGCATATTCCAAATCATTATCTATAATATTTCCCAGCAATACTGCCCTTGAAGCACCTTTTTCCGTATTTTGCGCTTGATCTGCTGCTCCGTTGGCTACCTCTTCTACGGTTTTTGACACTTCCTCTATTGCAGTAGCCGCTTCTTGAGAGTTTGCAGTAATTTCCTGCGAGGTTGCTGCCAATTGTTCGGAAAAAGTACTGATTTTACCTATAATACTTCTAAAGCTGTCTGCAATACTATGTAATGCCTGAGCCAAATCCCCAAATTCGTCTTTCCGCTTCAAATCCTTCTCGGGTACATCGTTTCGGAGGTCTAAATTTGCAAGCTCCTTTGAGTATTCTACAGCATTCATAACAGGTTTTGAAATGCTGCCGGAAAATATTAGGCCTACAACAAAGATTATTACAACAAACATCATAAGTGTTATAATGCTTATATTTTTGAACTTGTTAAGTCCCAGATAAACGCTTTCAACATCATAGTCAACGCCTATAAAGCCTACAACTGCGCCCTGATCATCCTTCAAGGGATAATACGAGCTGATAAATGAACCCCATCCTTCCTCGTAGTGAATCTTTTCAGCAATATATGGTTCACCGCTCCAGGCCTTTTCTCTTTCCGGTGTAGGTTCTTCAGCATCTCCAATATGTGATATTTCCTCAANNTTTTCTCATGGTAAAGAGGTATTTAGCTCCGCTTATCTCCCTAATATATTCAAGATTTTTTCTCATTTGAATATATGAGGTCTTGCTTTCATCTTCTACTTTCTTCAACTTAATAAACTCATCAATATTAATCGTTTTGCCGGCCTCTTCCACTGTTTTATATGCCCGGTCTGCCGCCTCTTTTGTTACCATCTTATCGCATTGCCAATATAGTATAGCCGAAAGCAAAGTAGTAATTGACAACACAATAATTATGAAAAATATGGTGATTTTAGCTTTGATGCTTCTTCTAACAGATAATTTTGATTTCCATAAATTTCTCATAGCAATCTCCTTCATAAATTATTCGCGCTTCAAAAACTTTTATGCCTCTATTCTTCTCAAATTCTATATCGTCAAAATTAGACAAAATATTTAATTTTGCGACTTTAAGAAAATTTTTCATTTTGCTTCTAACTTGCTCATTTTTTATCAGTACTAACAATACGACATTTATTCTTTTCATATGCAATATTAGCTCAAATCATCCATCATTTATCATAAGCATAGATGTAAGCCTTGATAACCAAGTTATGGCGTGAACAATTTGAGCATTAGCTTTTCAGAGGCTCAAGAAATCCGTCACGGGATAGGGTCATGCAGCTGGCCTTTTGGATTCAATGCGGATGTGGACAAGGCGCAGGATCTTTTGAAGCATGCCAGGGTGAGCGCCTTGTCCCTACGAGTAAAGCGAAATGCCTTAAGCGATTCCGCATACGCGCTTGCTGGCTGTACCCTAATTGCTTAATGATTCCCGGCTTAGTAAAAAGACTAACTGATAATCTTCGTCGCATTATCCTTAACTTCATTAATTATGTTAACAAACTTTTTCTGTTTGTCTGCATCAAATAACTTTATGAAGTTTTGCGGCTTATCAAAGGGTGGTTTGGTCAGCTCCGCCACATTCTCCACATAGCCGTTCTGTTCGATGTAATCAATAACTTTATTTACAAATACGATTTGATTTGCATTTAGATTCTGTTCATTTATAAAGGAGGAGAAAGCTTGCATTGCGGCATCCCTCTCCATCTTTGCTACTCTTCGGACAAGCAGACCAAATGGGGTAT
>DPSW01000179.1:6735-8718 GCA_003527145.1 Clostridiaceae bacterium
TAATCAGATTTGGTAAGAGGAATATTGTTTCTCAATTTATGAATCGCTATATTGTTCTTGTTTTCCTCAATATATTTATTAACCTTCTGCTTATAATTATCCAGATCATACTTTATTTCAAAATCCTTGCACTCGATACGTTCTGTTTCCATATCCTGAAGATTTGTATAAAATATACCTCTCCCGTCGGTTACTGCAAACTTCATTAAGTCCCTAAGCTCTATACGGATTCTTTGAAAATTTAAAATATCCGGTTTATCCCAAAATTCATCCTCTATAACTTCTTTTAGTATAGGTACTTTAGCTTTAACCTGCGGGATTGTAGTTTTTTTCAAAAGTATAGAAGCCTTTGAAACAGCAGCATTTTTAAATCTTGTCAGGCTCTTAGAACCCTCCAACTGTGCCAGCATGATCCCATACATCAGATTATCAAATTCAACTGCTTTATCATCATTGTCAGTCATTGTTACAAGATCGGCAATAGNNAATATTTCCTATTAGATCTGATTTATCCTGTTCGAAAAGGCAGATAAAAGCATCCTGGGATTTATATTTATCGACGTATTTCCTTTTCATCTTTACATCGATTCTATCCAATGCAAGCCTTGCTATCTGGCCATACACTCCATCAATAAGAGCAGCTCTGAATGCCTGGTATTCTTCATCTGTAAAGGCTGAATCCTGCATGTGAAAAATCAATTTTATTCTCTTTGAAAATATACTTGCCTGTGTNNGTTCAATACCATTCTTATTCTCTCTGAAATATTCAAAGTTGCCTAAATAGTCGAAGATATAAAAGCACTCTTTGTCCTTTCCCTCGCCGAAAAGATCAGGTCTTATCCTTGTACCCCTTCCTATCATTTGCCAAAACTTAATTTTTGAACGTACACGCTTAAAAAATACAAGATTCACTATTTCCTTCACATCAATACCCGTATCCAGCATATCAACGGATACCGCTATATGAGGCTCCTTTGCGGGATTCTTAAATTGATCTATCAAATCCTGAGCATAATCATCATCACATACAACCCGTTTGCAGAATTCTCCTTTGTATTCCGGATACAGTGCGTTGAACCTATCAACAATAAACTGGGCATGAGTCTTGTTTTGAGCAAAAATTATAGTCTTTCCCAATCTCATTCCGCTCTCATCCTTCAATCCATTTGTCATCAGGTCATTGATAACATTATCAACCGTATTCTGATTGAAAATGAACTTATTAATTTCCGGAGCAGGAATTTCCTCTGGCATTTCCCCATCCTCGTCTGTAAAATCTTCCTCATATCTTTCTTTATCCTCCTGTGACAAATCATCATAGGCAATGCCCTCTGACAAGAATTTCGTGGTGACTTCTATGTTGTGAAAAGGGACCAGCACATGATCCTTATTAACTGCCGTATCATAGTCATAAGCAAAAGTAGGGACATTTTTTTCAACCTCAAAAAACTCATAGGTACTGCTATGTACATCTGCTCTTGGAGTGGCTGTGAGCCCTACCAGATAGGCATCAAAATAGTCAAAAATAGCCTTGTACTTTTTGAATATGCTTCTATGACTTTCATCCACGATGATAAGGTCAAAATGGGCGGGAGTAAACAATCGGCTGCCATCCTCATTTCTGGCGCTGTCAATAGCATTAAGCATTGTCGGATAGGTGGAGAACACTATCCTTGCATTCTTATCGTCTTTATTGGATAAAAGGTTGCAAAGGGACATAGCAGGAAGATAGTTCTTGAAGTCATCCTTTGCCTGTCTTACTAATGCGGTTCTGTCTGCCAAAAACAATGTATTTGTAATATAACCGCCTCTGGAAAGAACGTCCGTCAAACTTGAGGAAGTTCTGGTTTTTCCTGTTCCCGTAGCCATGACAAGAAGTGAGCGCATATGACCTTTCTCTATGTTATCGCATACAGCCCTAATTGCCTGCTTCTGATAGTATCTGTCCGTAATCTTATCATCAATTTCTATTTCATCAAGTTT
>DPSW01000469.1 GCA_003527145.1 Clostridiaceae bacterium
CCTAATCCCAGTTCAACCAACTTGTCGATTATCATTCTTACTTCATAGCCTTCAGGTATTGTAAACTTAATTGTTTCTGCAAAACCTTTTCCATTGCGGAGTATTTCAGATATAGCTTTTACATCCATAGAGCTGCTAATATCATAGGTTCCAGCTTTGTATTTATTGTCCAGGCCATTTATTTTGCTATACAATTTAAACATAGTCTTGTTTCTGATCAGGTGATTTTCTTCTAATATGGCACCAATTTTATTTGAATTAGCCCCACTTGGTATGGTTACTGTTATTATGTTACCAGCTTCAGCTTTGACGGGCTTCAGCGAAAGGTTATAGTATATAAAACCTGCAGCAGCAATAATAATCAATATAAATGAAAAGAGTATAGTTAGCTTCTTATGCATAAAGTCGCCACCTTTCTAGAGCCTGTTTAGCATCTACACAGGCTCTAATTCTTTTTCATTATATAACGTGCCACATTTTTTGACAAGACTCTAGCCTTTTCTCATTTTTGCCCTCAGGCTTCCATCCAATACTTTTTTTCTAAGCCTGATTGATTTTGGCGTTATTTCTACCAATTCGTCTCCCGCAATGAACTCCAGGCATTCCTCAAGGCTCATTTCTATATGCGGGCTTAGCTTTAATGCTTCGTCAGAGCCTGATGCCCTCATATTGCTGACATGTTTTTTCTTGCATACATTTACATCCAGATCATCACTTTTTGCACTTTCTCCGACTATCATGCCTTCATATACTTCAACGCCTGCTCCTACAAAAAGCTCTCCTCTGTCTTGAACATTATAGAGTCCATAGGTTGTGGTTTCTCCTGCTTCAAAGGCTACAAGAGCTCCCCTGTTTCTTTCAGGCACTTCTCCTTTATGAGGTTCGAAGCCCATGAAAAGATGGTGCATTATACCGTTGCCTTTTGTGTCGGTTAAGAACTGGGATCTATAACCTATAAGGCCTCTTGTGGGTATTTTAAACTCAACCTTCAAATAGCTGTCGTTTGTAGTATGCATATTCAGCATTTCTGCTCTTCTTGCGCCCAGCTTTTCCATTACTACACCCAAATAATCCTGTGGTACTTCTACAAATAAATTCTCTATGGGTTCGCAAATTTCTCCATTTATCTCCTTCAATATTACGGTAGGCTTGGATACCTGAAATTCATAGCCTTCTCTTCTCATTGTCTCTATCAAAATTGAAAGGTGGAGCTCTCCTCTTCCATAGACTTCAAAAGCATCCGGCGAGTCTGTTTCCAACACCCTTAAAGCCNNCACTCTTAAAGCCACATTGGTTTCAAGCTCCTTCATAAGCCTTGCCCTTAAATGCCTTGAAGTAACATAATCTCCTTCTCTTCCTGCAAAGGGGCTGTTGTTCACCATGAAGGTCATGGATATAGTAGGCTCCTCAACTTCTATTAATGGAAGCGGATCAGGATTTTGGACATCGCATAATGTCTCTCCTATATTTATATCATCTATTCCCGGAATGGCTATTATGTCTCCGATAGATGCTTCGCTGATTTCTATCCTTTTCAATCCGATAAAGCCGTAAAATCTTCCTATTTTCACGTTTTGGAGGCTTCCGTCTCTCTTGCACAAAACAGCACTCTGGCCGTATCTTATGCTGCCCCTAAAAATCTTTCCCACTGCAACTCTGCCGATATATTCATCATATTCAATGGTAGTTATGAGAAATTGCAATGGTCCGTCTAAACTGCCGGATGGTGGTTCAACCTTGTTTATTATAGTTTCAAATAATGGCGTCAGATCCTTCCCCTCATCATCCATATTGTATTTAGCAAATCCGGCTTTTGCAGAAGCATAGATGATAGGAAAATCAAGCTGGTCATCATCGGCTCCTAAATCAATAAACAAATCTATTATTTCATCAATAACCTCAGATATTCTTGAATCCGGCCTATCGATCTTATTTATTACAACAATGGGCTTTAGAGCTAAAGCCAATGCCTTTTTCAGCACAAACCTGGTTTGGGGCATCGGGCCTTCGGATGCATCTACTATCAGAAGAACGCTGTCAACCATCTTTAGAACCCTCTCGACTTCACCCCCGAAATCTGCGTGTCCAGGGGTATCTACCACATTTATTTTAATGCCCTTATAATTAATGGCAGTATTTTTTGCCAGTATGGTTATACCTCTCTCCCTCTCCAGATCATTTGAATCCATTACCCTCTCCGCAACATTTTCATTGCTTCTAAAGGTGCCGCTTTGCCGCAACAGTCCGTCAACCAAAGTTGTCTTTCCATGGTCAACATGGGCAATTATGGCTATATTCCTTATGTCCTCTCTTACAAAATTATTCATGGTACACTTCCTTTATATTACGAATTGTTTCAACAATAAAACATTATACATTTACAGCTTAATAATTACAATATTAGCATCATTCTTTGATATTTATTCATGCCCCGACAAGCACTTTTAATTTTTTAGGCAGAATGCGAAATTCTGCTTCTATTATTCCCGGCTGTTCACCGTCTATCTCAATCAATGCCTTATGCTTTGAATTTACTTTTATATGCTTCCCTTTGTAATGCCTTACTTTGGGATGGCTCAAGTGTGTGCCGTTATATATTTTTGAGAAATTATATAAAAGTTGAAATTTATTTAGATTGCCAAGAATTATGATGTCGAAAAGTCCATCTGTCATATCCGCCATTGGAGCAATCTTCATTCCTCCGCCAAAATATTTTCCGTTTGCTATTATTACACTGTTTAGCTTTTCTTTTATATTCATATCATCGATAGATATTTCAAAGCATTTATTCTTATATACTATTATCGTAGTCAGCGCGCCTAACATAAAGGATAAAAAACCTTTTAGCGCTTTTGAATTTCTGTTTACCCTGAATGTAGTTTCTCCACCTATGCCTACATCTGATACATTGAGAAAATATCTTTGACTTTTCTTTCCGCCATACTCTATGAAATCCACCGTGCCTACATCATATGCTTCGCTTTTCATATCCTTCAGAATCGCTATTATTGAGTCCACATCATTTTTTATGCCTATGGTTCTTATTGCATCACAGCCTGTCCCTCTTGAGAATATAGCTAAGGCTGCATTTTCATTGATCAGCCTTCCGCTTTCAAAGAAGCCATTGATGACCTCATTCATAGTCCCGTCTCCGCCTACAGATACTATAATCTCGCAGCCCCCTTTCAGGGCGTTTCGCGTCAACTCTACGGCATGCATCGGATATTCCGTGAGCACATAATCCAGGTCTATTCCGGAAGCTTTTATGGTTTTCTCCAAATTTGGCCATTGCCTGCCTGTAGATCCGTTTGCAGATACAGGATTTACTATAGCAAATATTTTCTTCATCAGATTACCCCCACAATTCTATTATATCCGAACTAAGAATTCTGTTAATGATGCATTAAGAAAAGCCTTGATATTTCAAGGCTGTTATAACCCTCTAATTCTAAGGAATTTTTCCGATTGTAGGAAAATTTTCTTATATCAGGACGTTCGGCGAGGCAGCATATGTTGCCTCGTTATATTTCCATTATGATAGGAAGAATCATCGGATTTCTCTTGGTTTTTTGATATATATATTCTTTAAGATTATCTTTAATATAGGTCTTTATTGTTCCCCATTCTGTTATCTTCTTTTCTTCGCATGATACCAGCGCTTCTTTGATCACAGACCTGGCCTGCTCCATCAAATCCTCAGATTCTCTCACATATACAAAGCCTCTTGATATTATATCAGGCCCTGCAACTACCAAGCCGGATTCTTTGCTCAATGTCACTACAACCACTATAAGGCCGTCTTGAGACAGATGCTTTCTGTCGCGAAGAACTATATTCCCCACATCCCCTACACCAAGGCCGTCTACCAGTACTCTTCCAGCCATTACTGTGCCGGTAATTTTGCCTGTATCTTTAGTAAATTCCATCACTGTGCCGTTATCAGCTATAAATATGTTCTCTTTAGCAACTCCCATCTTTTCTGCTATCTGGGCATGCTGAATGAGATGTCTATATTCCCCATGTACAGGTACAAAAAACTTAGGCTTTATAAGTGCTTGAAGCAGCTTCAATTCTTCTTGGTATGCGTGCCCTGATACATGGACATCTGCCAGGGCTTCATAAATAACATCTGCACCTTTTTTAAACAATTGATTGATTACTCGGGAAACCAATTTCTCATTGCCAGGAATAGGAGTTGCAGATATTATTACAGTGTCACCGGGAACAATGTCAACCTTTCTATGATCCGATGAAGCCATCCTTGTCAATGCAGACATAGCTTCACCCTGGCTTCCTGTAGTGATTATAGTTATTCTATTAGCCGGATACTTATCTATATGATCAATATCTAAAAGAACATTTTCAGGAATATCCAAGTATCCTAATTCTGTAGCAACATTTATTACATTTACCATGCTTCTGCCCGATATTGCAACCTTTCTGCCCGATTGAATGGATGCATTGACCACCTGCTGTATTCGATGTATATTGGATGCGAATGTTGCCACAAGTATCCTTTGCTTAGCATTGCTGAACAGTTCGGTAAAGTTATNNCTTCTCTTTCAACATTGGTGCTGTCGGCCAACATTACCAATACGCCTTTCTTGCCCAATTCTGCAAAGCGGTGAAGATCTATCAGTTCTCCGTCTACGGGCTGATAATCTATTTTGAAATCACCTGTATGAACTATAGTGCCTACAGGAGTGTGTACTGCCAGCCCGACCGAATCTGCTATGCTGTGGTTTGTCTTGATAAACTCAACTTCCAAATCCCCAAGCTTTACTACATCCCTTGGCTTTATTATATTCATACTCACATCAGATAAAGTAGTGTGCTCTTTAAGCTTGTTCTCAACAAGACCTAAAGTGAGCTTTGTGCCGTACAAAGGAACGTTTATCTGACGCAGTACATATGGCAATGCGCCTATGTGGTCTTCATGTCCGTGCGTGAGCATTATACCTTTCACTTTATCTTTATTCTTTAATAAATAGCTTATATCGGGGATCACCAAATCTATTCCGAGCATCCCCTCATCGGGAAACATAAGGCCGCAGTCTATAACTATTATTGTATTCTTGTACTCTACAACAAGCATATTTTTCCCAATTTCCTGCAAGCCGCCCAATGGTATTAATTTTAGTTTTGCTTTCGTGTTAGCCAAAAAACATACTTCCTTTCTTTTATTCGCATTAATATTATTTGCTTATTATACTTTTTTATAAGGCATAAGAAAGCATAGATCTCCTTAGTCTAACTTAACCTTAAATGTATTTTCAAAGACTTAGCCCTCTGCTAAAATCTTTATTAAAGCCTTTTTGACCATCAATGAAAAAAGTATTGCAATAACTTACAATACTCTAATCCCTGCATTCACGGCAGTATCCGAAAAACTTTAAGTTATGATTGATTATTGAAAAGTCGTACTTGCTTTCTACCTCATGCTCAAGCTGCTCGAGCAGGTCTTCTTCCACTTCCACAACTTTTCCGCAATTGATGCATATCAGATGATGATGCTGATGATCTTCGTCATGGTATAATTCATATCTGCTTCTTCCGTCATCAAAATTATGCTTATATACCATCCCTGNNAATATCTGCATAGTTCTATATACTGTTGCAAGCCCTATGTCAGGGCAATTATTTTTTACCATCTCATATATCTCTTCAGCACTCAGGTGCTTGCCTTCATTAGCGATAATTACATCCAAAATAGATTTTCTTTGAGGGGTAAACTTAAAACCTTTTTCTTTTATCTTTTTCCTAAGCATTTCATATTCATAGCCCAAAACCAACATCTTCCTTCACATCATATAGTTTTATTCTATTATCAATTGAAAATATTGTCAATGGTTAATAAGCTCTTAGGCATCTAAATAATTTTNNTTCTAATATAGTTTGATTTTTTAGAAAGTTATGCTATCATCTAATTGTATACTATCATGATTTAGGAGGGATTTTATTGTTGAATCTTTCAAAAAGAGCCGATTTGATGCCTGCGTCACCAATAAGAAAACTGGTGCCTTTCGCTCAAGAAGCAAAAAAAAGAGGGGTTAAAGTTTACCATCTCAATATTGGGCAGCCTGATATCAAAACCCCTGAATTATTCTTCCAGGCTATTAAAAATTTTGATGCACCTGTATTAGAATATGCTCTATCCCAGGGAAATCTTGATCTAATTGATTCATTCAGGAAATATTATAAAAAATGGAATATTGATTTTGCACAAGATGAAATTATAATCACTAACGGCGGCAGTGAAGCTATAATAATGTCAATGATGGCCATTGGAGATCCAGGGGATGAAGTATTGGTTCCGGAGCCATTCTATGCAAACTACAATGGATTTGCCTGCGAAGCAGGTATGGAGGTTAAACCCATTACGACCAAGGCAGAGGAGGGCTTCCATCTTCCAAGCAAAGCCTATATAAAGAGCCTTATCAAGCCTAATACGAGAGCTATAATGATCTCAAATCCGGGTAACCCCACAGGAGCCGTTTATACTAAAGAAGAATTGGTTATGCTTGGTGAAATCGCCTTAGAGCATGACATTTTCTTAATCGGTGATGAGGTCTACAGGGAATTTATCTATGATGGCCTAAAATTCACAAGCTTAATGGATATAGCAGGGATCGAAGACAGAGTGATAATCTGCGATAGCATATCCAAAAGGTATAGTGCTTGCGGTGCGAGAATCGGCTGCGTATGTTCAAAAAATAAGAACTTCATGAAAACCATAATGAAGTTTGCCCAAGCCAGANNACCATTGAAATGATAGGCGCAACAGCTTTAGTTGATACAGCAAAGGAATATTTTGCAGAAGTTAATCTTGAATACCAGAAGAGAAGAAACATAGTTTACGATGCATTAAAAAACATACCAGGAGTTGTATGTGAAAAGCCTATGGGTGCTTTCTATGTGGTAGCTAAGCTTCCGATAGATAATGCAGAAGATTTTGCTAAATGGATGCTTACTGATTTTAATGTTAACAATGCTACTACAATGGTTGCTCCTGCTGAAGGCTTCTATGCCACCCCAGGACTCGGAAAAGATGAAGTGAGATTAGCATATATTTTAAAGGAAGAAGACTTAAAAGTTGCAATGGATATTCTGGCTAAGGGTATTGAAGCTTACAATAAGAGATAAAGTTTAAGAAGTCGGGATTTCCCGACNNTAATTCATCCTCATCTTCTATACCAACGAGAATATCCTCTCCGTTTTCATCTTGTTCCATTCTAAGCACATATACTTCGTCTACTTCATCGGATTCGGGGTCAATATCTGCGTCTGAAGGCAGTAAAATAGCATACTCATTTTCATCCAACTCCAATGTGGCAATTACTTCAAACTCAGTTTCGTTGCCATCCTCATCATAAAGAACAATGAAGTCCATATCATCGCTCATTGTGTCACCTTCTTTCATAAACTTATTGTTATTCTATACTACAGTCTATTCTATGTCAACAGGAACAAAATATTGTCTTTCAAACATTCATGAGTTTTTTTGAGCATCCATATAACCTTGCAGTATAAATATTGCAGCAATTTTATCTATAACCTTTTTTCTGTTTTTTCTGCTGACATCGGCTTCAAGCAGGGTTCTTTGAGCTGCTGCAGTAGTAAGTCTTTCATCCCATAGTATTATTTCAATTCCCGGGAAAAAATCTTTAATTATCTCACCAAACTCTATAGACTTTCTGCATCTTTCTCCCATAGTATTATTCATGTTTTTTGGCAATCCTATTATAATTTTGCCGATATTTTTTCCCTCTATTATATCTTTCAGCTGTTTCATATCCTCATTGAGAGATTTTCGACGGATTGTGCAAATGCCATGAGCCATCCATCCTAATTCATCGCTTACTGCTACGCCTATGGTAGCGTCGCCAACATCCAATCCCATGAGTCGCATATCTATCACCTCGAGCCTATATTATCTTTATGCAGAATTCTTTGCAATATCTGCTGCAATAGCCGCATAGAATGCATTTTTCCGGATTTACTACAGCCCGTTTTCCATTTAAGCTTAATGCGCCTTGTTTGCATGCAGATACGCAGGAACCACATCCCTCACACCAAAAATCTATCAGCAATTTTCTCTCTTTTTTGCCTATAGATGCTCTAATATAGCCTGGGATAGTTTTCCCCTCAAAAAGCATAGTATTAAATATCACTTCTTCAACGCTCTGCATCCCTACCGCTACTGAATGTATATTTGGATTTTCCAGCACAAAACCGATGGATTCTTCTACCATATTAAGCAAATTACCGCCGCCCAAAGGCTTCATTGAATATATCCCTTTGCCCATAGAATTAGCTTTTGCGATGGCATCTTTCATATCTGATATACTGCCGTCAATAATCCCAAGGCCGGCTTTATTATAGATGGGATGTATTATTTGTATATCATCATATTTTAATGCAGCCCTCACCCCTGCGACATGATGAGTTGATATGCCCAACGCTCTTNNATATTCTATAGCTTCACTATGACCTCTCAATGTATGTTCACTTTCCTGTTCGTGAAGGGAAAAAATATCGATGTAATCCGTGTCTAATTCTCTCAATGCTTTTTTCAGGCTTTTTTCTCCGCCCTCGTAAGAATAAGCATAGGATTTGGTTGAAATAATAAACTTATCTCTTTTGCCTTTTATTGCTTGCTTTATATAAGAGTAATTTTCATATAATTCCGCTGTATCCAAAAAATTGACTCCNNCCTTACTCCGTCCATCAGACTGAGATTTGATTGAAGAGAGCTTATTGTTAAGCTTCCAAAACATAGTTTAGATACTATAATGTCCGTATTGCCTAAATTTACATATTCCATACTTTCTCCACCTATTTCATAATCCATCCATCAACAAAAAGACTGGAAGAAGTCACGATGCTGCTCCTCCAGCCCATATTGAATACCATTGATTATGCCTTATTTATCTTTAACGTATGCCTTTACCAGCTCTTCTAAAAGCTCATCTCTTTCCATTTTCCTTATAAGACTTCTAGCATTATTGTGACTCGTTATATACGTGGGGTCTCCGGAAAGTATATATCCAACAATCTGATTTATTGGATTGTACCCTTTTTCAAGCAAAGCTTTATAAACACTTATAAGTATTTCAGAAGGCACATATTCTTTCTCTTTGTCTACTTTAAATTTCATCGTTTCTTCAATGTTAGAGTACATTATGACACCACCTTCCGTAATTTACTATCTTAATGATAATATAGTAACGAGCACATTTCAATGTTTTTTATTGTATTTGCTTTGCAATTATTACAGGCAGTGCATCCTTTANNCGCCTTGAGCCATATCAGGTCTGCCGCCGCCGCTGCCATTTCCTATTTTAGTTACTTCCTTTATTATATTTCCTGCATGTATACCCTTTGATACCGCAGCTTTTGATGCCATAGCCAAAATAGTTGTTTTATCGGTGCTTTTTGAATAGAGAATTACCAGTCCATTATCCAGCTTTTCCTTAATCTTATCTCCAAGAGCCCTCATGTCTTCAAGGCGNNGCTGGATAAATGCGCATCAATCACAACATATCTTACATTTTTAACTTCATTTGCTTGGGCTAAATACTCATCTAAATCCGCTTCTGCAATTTTGCTCTTTAATGACTGTATTTCTTTTTCCATGCTTTTCGCATCTTTAATCATATGTTCTATTTTTCTCAGCAGATCATCTTCATTTGTTTTTAATTTTGAACATGCATTGATTATAAGGTTTTCTTTATCTAAAAGATACTCATATAAGACTTCTCCTGTAATCGCTTCAATCCTTCTTACGCCGGCAGCGATTCCTCCTTCACTTACTATTTTAAACATTCCTATTTGGCTTGTATTGTTCATGTGGGTTCCTCCGCATAGCTCTATGCTGTAATCCCCCATTTTCACAACCCTTACAATATTGCCATACTTCTCTCCAAACAGAGCCATGGCACCCATATTCTTGGCTTCTTCTATCGTTGTCTCGGTTATGGTTATTTCCATCCCCTTCCATATGTTGACGTTTACTTCTCTTTCCACCTTTTTAATCTCATCTTCAGTCATGGCCTTAAAATGAGAGAAATCAAACCTTAACCTATCTTTCTCCACTAGGGAGCCCGCTTGCTCTACATGGGATCCCAGTATGTTTCTAAGGGCTTTATGAAGTAAGTGTGTCACTGAATGATTTCTTGCTGTAGCCAATCTTTGCTTCTTATCTACCACAGCGATGCATTTGTCACCTACAGAAACGTCGCCTTCTAAAACTATACAACTGTGCGCATATCTCCCTCCGACTACTTTTTTACAGTCTACAACTTGGAGTTTGAAGCTTTCTCCTTCAATAAAACCGGAATCTGCTAATTGGCCTCCGCTCTCTGCATAAAAAGGTGTCTCAGGCAATATAACGCTTATATTATCTCCTTTTTTACTTTTATTAACTATGATATTATCTGCAATAATTGCTTTAATAATACTGTGAACTGTCAATTTATCATATCCTACAAAATCCGTTTTTACATCATTATCCAATTTAGAATATATATCTTCTTTCCAGCCTTCTGCTTCATTATCCCCTCTGGCTGTCCTGGCCCTCTCTCTTTGAAGCTCCATTTCATTGGCAAAGGAACGTTCGTCAACCTTCAGTCCCTGTTCTTCCAAAATGTCCTTTGTTAAGTCCAAAGGAAATCCGTAGGTGTCATAAAGCTTGAATGCAGCTTCCCCTGAAAGTGTGTCGCTGTCGCCCATAAGATCGATGTATTCCTGTAATTTTTCCAGTCCTTGCTCCAAGGTTTCCTCAAATCTCTCTTCTTCTATGTCAATTATATTTTCAATATATTCTTCTTTTTCT
>DPSW01000246.1:0-4608 GCA_003527145.1 Clostridiaceae bacterium
TGCTTACCTTGCTCAATCTCCTCTTTAAATTTTCCCCATTTCTGCAACATTACCTGCCTATTTAATTCCATACCATCTAATGAATGTATATCATCTGCTTCAAACTCTTCATGCCTTATCGGATGTTTTTCGCATTCTTCATGAAGCCAATATATTTTATCCTGATATGCAATTTGTTTATATACACTCTTAGATGTCGTTGATTTTCCAACTGTTGAATGACCATCTACAAGGATTAATTGATGTTTCATTTTTCCCCCTCCTCCAAACCGGACTAGAACTTTTCGATTCACCCGTTTTTCCAACGCAACAGTTTACTTGCCTCCTTCGACTTTCAGCACAATAATGTGATCTTTATAGCCTCTTCTGATATTACCTAGTGATTTATGAAAAATAGCCAGGTATTTAAATACCATATTTGTATTGATTATCCAAAAGGGGTATGATAAGATTTTAATGACAGCTATTGATAGTAATAATTTAAATTTGATCTTTCATCGGTGCAGTTAACAGTATTAGCCTGGAGAATACCGGTAACATTGAAGATTTAAGCGAGCAATGCAAAAATGCATTAAAAGTCATAAATAACATGGATTCCCAGTTAATACTACTTGNNGTGGATAATATCAAGGATATTGATAAGGGGTTTTGGACCCAGGTTCAAGAGCAAAGAAACTTACAAAATTCCAGATTTGTTAGATTAATAAAATAACATGCTTCCTAAACTATTGATTATAATCGCTGCAACTCCACTTGCAAAAAT
This sequence comes from Clostridiaceae bacterium, assembly GCA_003527145.1. Lineage (GTDB taxonomy): Bacteria > Bacillota > Clostridia > Lutisporales > Lutisporaceae > Lutispora. Next base: position 764 of record DPSW01000246.1, read on the forward strand.
AAATACAATAATCTTTAATATCTTTTTTTTACCTGAGTAATATATTGCTGTTGCAAATATAGCTGAAAATATTACTAAAGAAATAATACATAATAGCTGCCCGGATATTCCTATGCTTTCTGCAACTTTATACTCATCCTGATATTGCATATTCTTGCTGACTAAACTATCAACCATTGGCTGTATTCTCAAAAGTGTATTTGCATATACAAATGACAGTAAATAAGAATTTGATTTTTTTGAACTTATTAACAAAACTAAAGATATTACAGCAAGTACAAGGGTTGCAACTAGTCCACCCGAACTGTGTAGCGCTTGATGCAAATTGGTTAATTCTTCATGCATTACTCCTGTTAACACAAATCGTTGCTCTATACCTAGAATCATACCAACTAAATAATGTCCAAACTCATGAACTTGATAAGCTATTATTTGCGCACCTATCGAAATTAAAAAAAATATTAATAAATTCTCTTTGGATTTAGTTTCATAACTTAAATTTATCATACTCTTTTCCATCTCCTCTCTTGCAATAATCAGCCTTCATGTAGCCAGATTTTCCTAGTTACAGTAGACGCACCGGTTACCTAGCACACTCCGCAAAAATCTCGTAATGCAGAATTGCCGAACATGTTTCACAGCNNTAGCTCATAATTTTTTGGACAAATGATAAAGCCTATGGTCTTTAGGACAATCCTCCAATATACCGAAAATTTCATATCCATTTTTAAGATAAAAATCTTTAGCTTGAAAATCGTAGGTACTTAAATATGCAATATGGCACCCCATACTTCTCGCCTTATCTTCCACAGCACTCAACAATTGTTTCGCAATTCCTTGATTGCGAAATTCTTTTTTTACCCATAATGTATCAATAGATAGAACTTGCCACAATGCAGAGCATGCCAAAATCCCGCCAATAATCTCTCCCTTCTCATCTTTTATACATCTGTTAATGCTGATAAACGGTTTTTCCTGAGTAAGCGATATTGATTCGAGATTAAATTGCAGCAACATATTGCCTATATGCTCGGCTTCATCTTCCCTCGGAATTGTTATTTCATATCCATTATCCATTTTCCTCACTCCTCACAGAACTCAAAAAATTTGCTTTACATAATAAAATAAATGCACATTACAATTATTATAGTGAAGTCTGACAGCTGAACTATTTCTGATCCCTAAATCATTTAAAGAAATTGATTGAAACATCATGCGTCCTAACCATTACTAGCAATATACTTTACATCTTCAATTATTCCCGCTTTAGCTAGATGAGTTGGAGAACCGTCTGGAATTAATAGGGCATCTATGTCACTTAACAGTTTATGCGGAACATATTTTAAACCCTCACATTATGTTATAATATTACAATTGCCTTTATTNNAAGAGCGCCTAAGTAAAATTTGGGGAATTATTTATGTATCTATGTTAACAATCGCATGATTTTTCAGCTATGAATCTGAATACCACTTTTTTGCTATAGCGTATTCTGAAATTTCAAAAACTTTTCACAAAAACTTGCCAAATTTTTCATCGATATTTTTCAAATAATTCTTAATTTTCAATTATAATATAAAAAGAATGCAAACAGTTATAGGAGGGGATTCCTATGACATTTAGTAAAGCTTGGCTTAAAGGTATGGAAAGCGAAATAAAAGCTATCAACAATGTTATAACTTCTACCTTGAGGGGCAGCGGGAAGCTTATGCTCATTTCCGGCGAAAATAGTCATGAAAAAAATACAATAATCAATTTTACTCAGGATGTTTTAAAATTGAAAACTGAAATATTTTCATGCTTTATCAAAGGTGAAGATTTTAGCTCATACAGTTCTGTGCTGAAACATCTCCTCAATGAATGCAATGCAAGATATCCGGATGTTTATAAAAAAATTTCTAATATGCAAAGCTTTAATCTCGGATCAGCAGCAACAAGCATTAATAAGGCAGCAAACACTATAATTTTTGATGTGCTTGAGCTCATTGCAGAAGAACATCCCTTAGTCTTGCTAATAGACGAAGTCGATTTTTACGGATCCAAATCTTTGGATTTGCTTAAGGAATATTCATATTTCATTCCATACAATAGATTTACTATCATATGTACATTAAAGAATGCCTGGGACACAGAACTTATAGCCCGATTTAAGTTTGATGACTTCACACAGCATATAGCATTAACACCGTCAGATTCTATAGAGATTACGGACAGCTATCATATTGCCTCATTATTTAATAAATTCGGATTTGCGTCAGATAATATCAATTTCATTATCAAATTATTTTTACGCTGCAATGTGCAATTGATGAATAATAATATAACTCAAATATATGGCTTAATGCAATACTTAAATGATGATGATTCCTTAAATTATTATGATGCTATGTCCTGCTATATCATACTTTTGTTGAGAAATGGTAAGAAGTGCGATGCCCTTATTCTTGCAAGGCAGCTAAACCACAAGCTTACAAAAAAGCTGAAAAAGCTGGAAAGCGATGATATAAATAAAACTAAAGCTATGAGATGCTTCATCCTCGGCAATTATTATTTTTATGCTAACAAGGGGAGGGCCGCTGTAAGCATTTTAAAAAAAGGGCTGGCTTATATGGATAATGATATCTTCTGCGAATACCAAAATACTATTGGATGTGCTTATATGTCAATCGGAGATTGGGAAAATGCAGAAATGAGCTATCTGAAAGCTTATGAAGCATCAGTAAACGAGGGAACTTTTTTACCTCATTTGCATATCAATCTGATCCAGCTTTATACTTTTAAGTGCGAATTCAACAGAGCAAGCTATTACTATAAGGCATTAAAGGATGTAAAATTCCAGTTCAAAAATGATTTTACCGAAACCTTGCTAAACTTGCTGTTTATGCCTATATCTGAAGCAATAGGCTATAGAGAAAACACGAATATATCCTATGAAATGCTCGTTAATAAGCTCTTGAACAGATCCTATTGGGTGACCATACCTTTATATCATATTTCTTATTTACGCTTATACATCATCGCAGGAGATCATCTATTCAGGTGCAAGGACTATAAAAATTCGATGAAATTATATGAAAAGGCGCTTATCAATTACGATGATGAAATAAATGAGCCTTACATGAAAGATTTTATAAATATCAGAATAATGGCATGCAGAAGTATGCTTGGTTTTAAAGCCGGGAGATTTATTATGGATTTAAATTTAAACTACAAAACAAAATCCCGATTTCATAAATACATGCTATGCTCTATGTTTTTCTTTGCTTATTTCGTGTTTCTTTCATCAGGCGACAGCATTAAAGCCAGAAAATACCTTATACGCTGCATAAGATATGCTCAGTCCTCAGGTAATCTTATATATAAAAGCATGGGATATTACGAGCTATATAAGCTTTATTCCTCATTTAACTGCAAAAAAGCGAAACTGTACTACAAAAAATATCTTGAAGCGGCTTCTGCTATGGGAATATCGCCGAACAACATTCCATATACCTATATCGATGCCATAAAGCGGGATGATGAAAGGATCAGCACTATAATAGACTTTGTTAAGAATAATTATAAAAAAGACATAAGCCTCTCAATGCTTTCGGATGAGGTCCATCTCAGCGAGACTCATATATGCCACCTTATAAAAGAAAAAACAGGCTATACCTTTAAAGAGCTTCTACTGCACACCCGTATTCAAGAAGCACGAATAATGCTTACAGGAACCGTATTAAACATAGCTGATATTGCAGCCGCAGTAGGATTTTCCAGCTCCAAGTATTTTTGCGAAGTATTTAAGGAAATGTGTGGTTTTACACCTAACAACTATAGAAAAAAACACCATAATCATAATATAA
>DPSW01000246.1:4677-4948 GCA_003527145.1 Clostridiaceae bacterium
TCAGTCAGTACAACAGGTTATTTTAATAAAATCAAAACTTAAGCCGGTAGAAATCTACCGGCTAATTAAATGACATGCCGAATAATGGGATCTAGAAACTTCTTTTAGTTCAGGCATTTTTATTTCACAAACATCCATAGCATATTTGCATCTTTTTCTAAATTTGCAGCCGGGTAATGGATTTATAGGGCTTGGTACATCGCCTTCCAATAGTATTCTGTTTCTGCCTTTTTCAATTTTAGGATCTGGTATGGGGATAGCAGAAAGCAGC
>DPSW01000453.1:0-7124 GCA_003527145.1 Clostridiaceae bacterium
CAACAAGCACACCAACAACAGTTGCAAGTGTTGCACCAGAATCAAGCTTAAATAATGAAATCGCCACTGCTACAGCCAATTCAAAAAAGTTGGACGCTCCGATCATACCAGCAGGAGCTGCCACATCATGAGGCAGCTTCCAAAGCTTTGCCCAAAAATATGCAATGAAAAATATCAAAAATGTCTGGATGATCAAAGGCACTGCTATCAAAGCGATATTAAGCGGATTATCTACTATTTTCTGTCCTTGGAAAGAGAAAATTATTATCAATGTAAGTAATAGACCTGTAATTGTAGCATTACTGAACTTTGGTATAAATGTATTTTCAAAATAGTNNTTACTATTGTTGTTCTTGAAAGCCATCCTGCCGTAAGAGGAATCACAACGAACAGCACAATAGACATGAACAAAGTAGCCCAAGGTATGACTATATCACTTATACCCAGAAGGAAGGCTACTATCGGTACAAACCCAACCAAAATAATAAGGTCATTGGTCGCAACCTGTACAAGGGTATAAGCCGGATTTCCCTTTGTAAGATGGCTCCATACAAATACCATAGCTGTGCAGGGGGCTGCGCCCAGCAACACCGCTCCTGCCAGATAGTCCTTTGCAAGCTCAGGAGGAATAAGCTTATTGAAAACTACATAAAAGAAAAATGATGCAATTCCATACATTGTAAAAGGCTTTATCAACCAGTTTGTAACCCATGTAACTATAAGTCCTTTTGGATTTTTACCTACCTGCTTTATGCTGGCAAAATCAACCTTCAGNNTCATCGGGTAAATCATCAGCCAAATAAGTATTGCCACAGGGATAGATACATTGTAATATTCAAATTTGCTGAGCAATTCGGGTATTCTCGGCAGATATACTCCTATTAGAACTCCTGCTGCCATACAAAGTATAACCCAGACAGTAAGATATTTTTCAAAGAATCCAATACCCTGTTTTGCTTTTTCTTCATTCATAAAATAATTCCGCCTTTCATATTAAATTCATTTTATCTTTACTTCTATGATTTATTTTTAATCTATTGGTATCAGATAAGGCCTTTATAATTCTTGAATTTTCTTCATAATTAAGTTTCACTCAGTCATCCCCTTATATAGATATATATCTATGCATAATGTATATTATCATCTCTATGCTGTCAATATGGTTGATGCGGTTTACATATAAGCAGCATTGTATGCATTGCAATCTATATAAAAAATTCCGGTCAAGGTCATTTACTACAACCCTAACCGAAATTTAAACTTAGCCCTATTGATGAGAGATCCAATGCCTTTTGTAGGTGATTCATCCGATTGCATTATCTCACATAAAATATGCTTTACCCCAGCTATATCATTTCTATTAAAATTACCGCAGCAACTAGCACAATAGGTATATACATTATTTAGCTGTTTATCCTTAAGCTTATTAACAAAGTTCTTCGATAACTCAGGTTCCTTTACTCCTCCATGTCCACCCAATCCGCAACACTGTATATCTTTGATTTCAGTAATATCAGAAGCAGCTAAAAAGGGTTCCATGCTTTTTCTTATAAGCTTTTCTTCCCTATCTGGACAGGGAGTGAAAACATTTATTTGTTTAACACCTAGCGAGCTTTCCATACCAAGTTCGCAAAGTTTTTTGTAAATATCAGTGACATTGGCATTCAACTTATCCTTCAAGAAATAATAGCAATTCGGGCATAGCGTTACAATTTCCTCCACACCCATTTTAGCTAGTTTACCGTCTATATTATTGACTATTTTATCAGCATCTTTAGTTAATCCCAATTCATTTATCGGTTTTCCGCAGCAATCAAATACTACCCCTATATCTGCGTTTTCCCTCAGTTCTCTAATAAGCTTCCTCGTTGTGTCAGGGTAAAAGGAAGGAAAGTTACATCCTGGGAAAAGCACGGTTTTTTTTCTGCCATATTTATAGTTTTTAAATAGGTAATTCTTTTTTTCAAAAATGGTTGAAAAGTATTTCTTTGATTCAAGTTGCCCATTATTAGAAGATCTTTCTCTCATTTTTAGGACAATTTTTCTTCCGTCAATCTCATTAGGACAATTTATCTTACATTCTCCACAAATAAAACAATTATAAGCTAGATCTTCTCTTTCGGTCTCGAATTCCTTAAGGTTTATATTGTATTTATTTAAAAACTCACATTTTTCTGTGCACAAACCACAATCAATGCACTCTTTGGTAAGCCCGTCTTCACGCATTAAAATACCTCTCTTCAAGCATATTTAAAAACTCATCCTCTAAATATTTACAAATCTTATTATAGGTGGATTCATTCTTTATAAGCCTGCCTGGTTGATTATACTCCACCCATGCCATAGCACACCAACTTATGCCCCTTAGGCATGTTACAGGCAAGTATGCATTGATACGTTGATTAATATATGGAGTATCAAAACAACCCTTTGAAAAACCGCAATATTCTTTTATAAACCTTTGCTTGCAATCTTCATCCAAGATGCAATCAGTTTTCCAATAGGTTGTTGTTGGGGCAATAAAATGAGCCAGGTCCTGGGCTGCTTCGGAAAGTATGGGCTTTTCCCAATCGATCAAATAACATTTTTTTAAGTCATCATTGATGAGAAAGTTTCCTGAATTCACTTCCGTGTTTACAATACTATAAGTACGATCGGCAGGAATTCCAGCTTTTTGCTTGTTTTCAACAGAATCAATAAATTTTCTAAGCCTAGCCTTTTTCTCCATATCAGCCATAGGCGAATCAAGAAATACAGAAGCCATGGCTTTACACTCATCTAAAATAGCTCCTGTAGGGCTATGAGGATTTATTAGAAAGCTTGCTTCATCAATGCCGCAGCTATGTATATCAGCAAAAATAGCTGCAGCTTTTTTAAAATCCTTGTTATAATCTAAGGGTCTGCCCTCAATATACTCCATAACTAGAACTCCATAGGGCAAAATACTTTTACTGCCATCAACATAATGGGGCTTGGGTGTTCGTTTTGTTTTTTGCAGCAGCTTTAATGCATTGAATTCATATTCTATCTGATTTTCCAGATGCATCTGACTTGCTGTATTTATTCGCAATACCATAGTTTTATTGTTGCCAGGATGTATAAAGCTGTAATTAATATTATATTCACCCTGACCCAGAGGCTTTAATTGCAAATTGGCAGACTTCGGAATCTCTAAGGCTTCTTTAATATGACTTTTATTTATATAATTTATTATCATTCGCTCCATAATAATCTCCTGCGCTTTCTTCCATCAGAACCTGATCCAGGAAGTACATTTNNGTAAATACCACAAGCTTTTCATTACAAATTTGTTTAAAAAACTGATCCACTCTTTTTAATGCTGTTCCTGAAATCTTCCTTATAAATATACCCTCCCAATAATTTTTGACGTGAATTTTATTTTGGCGCAGAGCCTAAATACTTACGCTGCAATATATATCCAAATAAAAATACTGCTACAAAGAGAACACCAGATATTGTGAAATATACCCATTTATTTGATTGGGCGGTAATTCCTGCAGCTCCAATTGTTATAAATGTTACGCCAGGCAGCATAAACAGAAAAGTATAGTTTGTGTATTTCCAAAAACCAATGTCAGTAATACCATAGGCAAAGTTTTGTAAATTATATGGAAAAAGTGGGACTAGTCTGGTAATCATCAACAGAATCATATCGCTTTTACCGGATTCATCAAACAAAAGCTTTTTCAGATATTTATTTTTCTCTATCAGAGGCTTAATTGCATCCTTTAAGAAAAAACGACCTACAAGAAATGCAATAGATGCACCCATTGTAGTTGCAAACAGGCAAAATATAATTCCGAACCATGGGCCAAAAAGTATGCCCGCAAAGACAGCGAATGTTATACCCGGCAAAGCCAATACAACACAACTGATAACAGTTATAATCATATAGATTAAAGCTGCCTGTAAAAGATTGTTCTGAACCATTTCTTTAAGGAAATCCAAATTATGTGTATTCCCTAAATAGTCAGACCAACCATAGTGATGATTTAATAACAAAATGAAGAAAATTATAATGATGAAAATAATGACTTTTTTATTTTTCAAAGCTATTATCTTTTTCAACATATTTGACCTCACCTACAGATATACTTTTTTGTTTTGCTGTATAAATTTGACGTAAGAGTGCAACAAGTACAGAAAGAGCAAATAGAATAAGAAGTCCAGTTACAAATAACCTTGCCCCACCAGTTAACATGCCGCCAACATAAGAGTATACAATTGTTGCTGGTAACTGTCCCAGACCAGTAGCGATGAAAAATGGCCAGAATTTCATAGATGTAAGTCCTGCAGCATAACTGACAATATCAAATGATATAAAAGGAAGCAGTCTGGCAATCAGTATGCTTTGTTTTCCGTAACGTTCAAAAAATATATCAATCTGGTTTAGACCAGCTTTGCTGGTGATTTTTTCAACCACATCGCGCCCCAGTATTNNAATCCAAAAACAAAGAGCCGCTCCTGCCATGGCACTACTCCAAGATAAAATGGCACCCTGCCACCAACCGAATAGATTTGCGTTAGCAAAAGTAATAAGGAAAGCAGGAAGCGGTGCTATAATGGATTGCAGTACCATCAGAAGGAAGGAAACTACCACAGCATAAGCACCGTAAGACTTTACAAATTCTTTAACAACCGTAAAATCTCCTGTTGCAAACATACTAAAAATATTGTTTAATGTATTNNATACTGCTAGAATAAGCAGCGCCAAAACAACTATTTTACCTACCTTTTTTTGCTTTTCCATTTCCATTTAAGTTAATACACCTCCAAATTTTAAATTTTTATATTCTATTGTAAGCATAATTGAAATTTTGTATATAAAATAGATTTTATCAATCATTGCATTATCGCTTATAGATAAAATCTATACAGCAGGATGTACAAAGTAATTTGACTCTATGTAAAAAATCTTTAGTATTTGTACAGTCACAATGCTTCCCTGCTTTTATATCCCTCGCTAAAAGCTCCACATCCTCTTTCACATCTATATCAAGACATTTATCCAATTCACCTATGCTGAGTTTCATGCGCTTAATATTAGTAACAGTTTTTTCATACACCGTATCCGTGCCATAAAAATTATCCCTAAATATCTGGGGATAAGGCTTTTTCATTCCTATTAAACAGTAACCTCCGTCATAAGTAGGTGCTATTGCAATATCTTTCTCCTCCAGCATTGCAAAAGCTTCTTCGATTATACTTATACTTATAGTAGGTATATCGCTACCTATAAGAATACAATGATCATAACCTATGGATATACATTTGTTTATGGCATTAGACATTCTTTCACCAAGATCTATACCCTCTTGAGGATACAGCCTTTTTTCATTTCCTATAATATTTTTCAAAGTATTTTCATGTTTAATAGGTGTATAAAATACAAAAACATCTGCATTTGTATTTTTACATTTTTTATATATGTCCTTTAAAAATGCAATATGAAGCATTGCGCACTGCTCCTTGCTAAAATACCCCTCAAGCCTTGTCTTAGTTTTCCCTGGTATTGGTACTCTTGTCATTATAATTAATGCCCTTTTCATTGCTACCTCACGTTTTTATACATTTCATTTATCCTATTTATATCTGCACCTGCAAAATATAGTATTTTCAGCCAATGCATAAACATTATTGTCTTAAAGACCCCATTTTTATTAAACCGTCGTGCTGAAGTCATTATTTTACCATCACACTGTCCGATTTTTATATGCTTTCTTGCTTCAAGGGAAAATTGTAAATCCTCCATTATAGGTATATCAGGAAACCTGCCTACATTTTCAAAAGCAACCTTTTTTATAAAAATACCCTGATCTCCAAACATTATATTCAAAAGCTTCGCACGGAAATTTGACAAATATGCGAATAAAGAAAGCCAAAACCCTTTACCATCAAAATGCATAGTAAAGCAGCCAGCATCATATCCTTGTGCTAAAAATTCTTCTATAGTAAACAATGCTTTTGTTTCTATAGTGCTGTCACAATGCAAAAATAATAACACTTCTCCCTTGGCTATCTTTGCAGCAGTATTCATCTGCAAGGCTCGCCCTCTATCACATGATAGGACAGTAAAAAACTCGCTTGCAGCTTCAAGCCCGCCATCGGTACTCCCACCATCTGCAATAATTACCTCATAATCGCCTTCCAGCTTTAGCAATTGTTCCGTTATTCTTGCGATATTCATTTTTTCATTTAGCACAGGTATTATAATAGAAAATTCCATTTTCCCACCATTATATATAAGTATTTCATCTATAATAATACCATTCATTTGTTATAATCCGCATTTATAATTCCTATAGCGTAAACTTGTATTATTGATATTTTGAATACGGGCAATAATTAGTTTATGCTATCATAGTAGTGACTAAAGTATATTTATTGGGAGGATGGAGAATGAAAAGAAATTTCGCATTATTATTAGCAGTTACAATGCTGCTATCGTTGCTATTTGCTGGATGCTCGCCGAAGGAACAACCTGCGCCGCAGCCTGAGGCGCCTGTAGAGGGGACAACCCCTGCCCCTGTAGAAAAGGTTCCTTACATACATGATGACCTTTTAGTTGATGCAGATTGGTTAAATACTAATTTATCTAATGTTATCGTTATTGATGCCAGAAAAGATGCAGAGTACAATAAAGGCCATATAGCAGGCGCAATAAACATGCCATGGCAGCCTTTCACAGACATGGAAGCTAAAAAACCTGGAGATAAAGGCTGGGGAACATTACTGGCTCCTGAAAAGCTTTCTGCAGTTATTGGAGGTCTTGGTATAGACGGCAGCAAAACAGTAATAGTATATGCAGTAGCTCCTGGAGGATGGGGAGATGAAGGCCGAGTGGCCTGGACATTAAAATCAGCTGGTATAAAAGATGTTAAAGTATTGAATGGCGGTTNNGCTTGGAAAACTAAGGGTTATACGGTCAATAAAGATGCAGTAAAACCTGCGCCATTAGACTTTAAAATTGCTGCAATGGATGAAACTCTTAACGTTACAACAGATTATTTAAAAGCTAACCTTGATAAAGTAAAAATCATAGATACAAGAGATGTTGATGAATATGAAGGCGCAGTAAAATTTGGTGAGGCAAGAGGCGGCTA
>DPSW01000453.1:7150-8052 GCA_003527145.1 Clostridiaceae bacterium
TTCATATGGGATCACTAAAAATGATGAAATAGTATCCTACTGTACAAAAGGTATCAGATCCGCATATATGACTTTAATTCTTAAAATGGCAGGTTATGAAAATGCTAAAAACTATGACTCTTCATATTATGAATGGGCAGGCAATAAGGAATTAGAAGTTGCAGGCAAATAAATGCAAAATAAATGCATGGATATTTTCGGATATTCATGCTTTTATTTTTAGGATTTTACTTTTATCGATTTCAATATATATTTTGCTGCTTATTTTTACTTTTTCAGCATTTCCTGCCAAGAAGAAACTTATTTCTTTGTCCTCATATAGTGCCTTACATTTTGTTCTGCTTCCTGTGTATTGCAAATCTTTTACAATAGCACTATTGCATCCTTCCCTATCTGAACTGCTCAAGCGAATATTCTCCGGTCGTACAGCTAAGTAATAACCTTCTTCCTCAGCTAATATATTCACATCTCCCATAAAGCTTGCAGTATATAAATCTGATGGTTTTTCATAAAGTTTTACAGGTTCATCAAACTGGGCTATTTCCCCTCCATAAAGCAAGGCTATCCTATCTGATATTTTCATAGCTTCTTCCCTATCATGGGTCACAAGTATAGTGGTTATACTCGTCTGTCTTTGAATGTTTCTTATGAAATCGCACNNTGGCATCCAGACTGGAAAAAGGTTCATCCAGAAGCAATAGCAAAGGTTTAACTATAACTGCTCTGGCTATAGCAATCCTTTGTTTTTGCCCCCCTGATAGTTGATGGGGATATTTATTCTCATGCCTATCCATTTGGACAAGCTCCAACAGGTTCTTCGCCTCTCTATATCTCTGGCTCTTGGTAACTCCTCTAATTTTCAGTCCAAATTCAATATTCTCTATAGCATTAAGGTGAGGAAA
>DPSW01000453.1:8087-10885 GCA_003527145.1 Clostridiaceae bacterium
GCAAATTGCCCTTCAAGACCTGAAATAATTCTTAATAATGTGGTCTTTCCGCTGCCTGACTCGCCCAAAATACTTATAAATTCACCTTGCTTGGCACTTAAGCTTATATCATTGAGCACCTTGAGCTCGCCATATTTCTTAGTTATGTTTTTTATTTGAAAAAAGCTCATATCATCACCTAAAGCATATATTTCATAATATATCTTTCGCCTAGATATTTTCGTATTAAATAAGTGCAAATTGCGCCTAGTATAATAAAACCTAGACTATATGCAGAAATCTCTGTCCTGTTTCCATTTTGCATTATTTGAAAAAGCATCACAGGAAGTGTTTTTATTATTCCACCTCCCACTAGAAAAGCCAACAGATATTGACTGAATGAAACAATGAAGGACATTGAGGCTGAAAGATACAAAGCTTGCCTCATATTTGGCAAGTAAACCATGGTGAGCAGCTGTATAGAATTAGCTCCAAGGTTTCTCCCCTGCTCGCTAAAGCTTCGTCCCATTTGTTCAAAAGAGCCTTCCAGTATCATTATTGTATAAGGCAAACATGGAACAATATGAGAAAGAACAACTCCCATAATGCTATCTGTGATTCCTGCTGTCAAAAAAGCGCTGTGAAGACCTAGAGATAAGCTGATAGATGGTATGAAAAATGGTAAATAAATGATTCCCCTTATAACTGGCTTCCAGCAAAAATCAAAGCAGGTAATTGCATAAGCTGTTGGTAATGCAATAAGTATACAGATTGCTGCTGCCCACATAGAAACAACAATGCTTACCCCAATGGTTCTTATATAATCTTTACTGTTTATAAGCTGCTTCCAAACATCTAGGTTAACTCCATCAGGTATAAGCTTTGGCCATGGCAAAATGTCGGTAAAAGACCAGAATACCATATATAAAATAGGAATTAAGATCATTGTCGTANNAATAATTATTTTAAGAACTTTACTCATAGTTGACCTTCCATAGTTTTAATTTTTCTTATCAACCATATATAAACAAAAATAAGCATGCCTCCCATAGCAGTAATCATTATATTCAAAGCCATAGTGTAGGATCTCGAGCCTATATCTGCCGAAATATAACTTATATATGCCAGAACTCCTATAGTCTTTGGATATGATGCCCCAAGAATGAAGGGCACTTCAAAGGAACCAAAATTATATGCAAATAGTATTATAAACAATGATATGATAGATGGCTTGCAAACCGGTAAAGCAACCATCCATAGATATTGAAACTTATTTGCCCCTAATGTATAAGCTGCTTCCCTCAACCCTTTATTGATAAGCTTTAGAGTTGGATAAATAAAAAGTATGCAGAAAGGTACTTCCTTCCATATATATGAGATCATGATTCCCAATCCATGTGAATCAAAAATTAATTTTGGAAACTCTTCAATGTTTGCTATTAACCCAAAACTCTTCATTACTCTTGAAGCTAAACCACTTTGAGATAATAACAAAAATATCAAAAAAGCTGCCGTAAAATGAGGTAATAGTATTGGCAGCCTTAATATACTCATTATCATTCCTTCTTCTTTTCCCTCTGCCAGGATAAAAGCAATAGCAAAACCTAAACCCACAGCAACAAGACTTGCTATTGCAGATAATGCTATGCTAAAACCTAAGGAAGAATAAAATGTTCCGCTATCTAACACATCAACATAATAATTTAGTGTTAACTCATCAAGTCCAATTCCAGGCATAATACCAAAGGATTGCTTTAACATGCTACAAAGGGAAAATATAAGAGGTACAGCAAAAAACACTAGAAACGGTAAAAGTAATAGATAAGGTAAAGCTCTATTATTTTGCAACATTCTCTATCCATTCCTCTTCAATTATAGGTATCAAATTAGCAGGTATCTCCGGTACTCTGGATTCTGACATAATATCCTGCGGCAATGTAGCTTCTCCAAGCTGCAGATCTGAAAGTGCTTTTTTCTCCTCATTATTTAACTTTTGTACATCAAACACAGGTAAATCGCCCCAATTAGCCGGATCGAGCTTTGAAAGCTGAGCTTCAAAACCAATTAATAGATTTCCTGCAACCATTGCTCCACATTTGTCTGCCGCATTTTGTGGTATAGCTAAAAAGTGAGTATTATATATTGTGCCTTCTTCGATAACAAAAGTCCGAGTATTCTTGGGAAAGGTTCCCTTAATCACATCACCGGCCGGCTTTAGAGGCATATATGTCATGGTCATCAAAAGCTCTCCATCAGCAAACATATTTTCTAACTGTCCTACCGTTGCAGGATAGGTTTTACCTTCTCTCCAAAAATATGGTTTTATTTCATTAAAATAATTCCAAGCAGGCTGAAGCATTTTATTTAGCTTATCCTGCCCAAGCTCCTTTGTAAGGTATTGCTCATAACCGCCTGTTGTATGATAGATAACATTTCTCACAAAAGCACTGCCTGTAAAATCAGGGGGTGCCGGATATGTAAATTTGCCTGGATTATTCTTTATAAACTCTGTTAACTCAGAAAAAGTCTTTGGAGGACTTTGTATCTTGTCTTCATCATATACAAAAACAAATTGGGCACGTCCATAAGGAACTTCATAGCCTTCAGTGGGATATCCAAAATCTAAGGTGTTTTCTTCAGAAGATGTTTTTAAATACCTCTCATAATTAGGCAGCTTATCTGCAAAAGGTCCATAAAGCATGGAGTTTTCCTTAGCTGCATAAAAATTCTCCCCGTTTATCCACAATAAATCTATGCTGCCTTCCTCTTTTCCTGCAGCCTTTTCATTAGTAAGCTTATTCATAAAATCCTCTGCATTC
>DPSW01000453.1:10900-13278 GCA_003527145.1 Clostridiaceae bacterium
CATTTATTTATGCGGGTATCTCCGCCCCACATATAGAAATTAACCGTTGAACCCTTTGCTTCCGATACTATCTCATCCCAATTCATCATAGAAGGATCTGAAGCTCCGCTTTTAGAACCTTGGCAGGCTGATAGTATTAACATAATTGAAAAAGTTAATGTTATAGTAAAAATTTTCTTTAATTTTTTACTCACATTTATTCCTCCAATAAATATTGTATTATCTTTGTATATAATAATAATACAATATTCATATATTGCCAGTAAATGCTGCCTGCTATCGGTAATTCTTATGATTGACACGTATAGTATAGATATTATCTATACTGCTATAATTATGCTATGCTATAATTATGCTATACTATAATTTTTGTTGTAATAGATTGTGGGAGATATTTTGAAGGAAAATAAAAAAGGTCTATATATAAAAATCGGAATTATCCTTATTTGCGCAGCTATATATTTTTTTATTCAACCTGTAAAGATTGGAATAAATCAAGCTTGGACGATGCTTAGGATGCTGAATGTGGACGTAGCAAGAAATTACATATTGTCATTTGACATATGGGCGCCTATAGTTTCTTTCCTGCTAATGGTTTTTCAATCGCTGATCATCCCACTGCCTGCCTTCATAATAACCTTTGCCAATGCAGGCCTGTTCGGATGGATCAGAGGAGCTGTTTTATCTTGGTCAAGCGCCATGGCAGGAGCTGCTCTTTGTTTTTTCATAGCAAAATACTACGGTCGTAGTGTTGTAGAAAAACTTACAAGCAAATTTGCTTTAGACAGCATTGATGTCTTCTTTAAAAAGTATGGTAAATTTGCAATACTTATAGCAAGACTTCTACCCTTTGTATCCTTTGATATAGTCAGCTATGCAGCCGGTCTCACATCAATGAGCTTCTGGTCATTCTTTTGGGCTACAGGGCTTGGGCAATTACCTGCAACAATAGTATACTCCTATGTAGGAGACATGCTCACAGGCACAGTAAAAACCTTTGTGATGGGGTTACTTATACTTTTTGCACTAAGTGTATTGATATTTTTGATAAAGCAGCTATGGAATGAAAAAAATAAAGGCATAAGCAAAAACTAAAAGTTTAAAGAATATGCCTTTATGAGTTATTACCCCTTCACTTCATGTATAAGCTTCTTTATTTCATCAACTTTTAAAACCTTACCCACTGATCTAACCTTATCATTAATCACAAGACCCGGTGTACTCATGACTCCATATTTCATTATCTGGACCAGATCTTCAATCTTCTCTATGCTTGCCTCAATGCCAAGCTCACGAATAGCTTCCTTTGCATTTGCTTCAAGGTTTTTGCATTTGTCGCATCCAGTACCTAATACTTTAATTTCCACCTTTATATCCTCCATTTCCTATTTATTTAAAATTGTTAATTCCTTAGTTTCATTTCTTGACCAATAACTTCATTCCATGCATCAAATATATTTTTAATAATAGCTGGTCCTATTTTTGATATAAATACAAGCTGTGATTCTGTTTCAGATGTATCTGAAAGCTTGTAGTCTATTCTTCTATTTACAACATCAACTTGATTCCATCCATCTTCAAGTTGGAAAAATCCCTTAATTCTATAAGCATTCTCAGAAACCTTATCAATGAATCTTGTCAGGTCTTCCTTTTTAACTTTTCCTTGGAATGTCAAGCTTAATGCTTTTGGTTTGTTTTCAGGAGTATTGGTAGAATCCTCTGTTTCTGCCCATTGGTTTTTCATTAAATCTTCATTTATAAAATCATAATTAAGCTTTCCTAATATTGCTGTTTGAATTTCTACTATACCATTGATCTCTCGTATTTTAGACTTAATTGTATTCAATGTATTTTCATCAACTAAGTCTACTTTGCTTATTACTGCAAGGTGGCAGTGCTTAAGCTGTCTTTCCACTGTTTCCAAATCATTTATTTGTTCTAAAAAGTGTACAGCATCAACAAGGCAGATTGCTCCTTTATACTCATAAGCATCTCCCTTAAGCTCTTTTACAGCTTTCATTATTTCACCTATATTAGATGGATCAGCAAGTCCGGAACTTTCAACAAATAAATATTTAAGTTCATGATCCACCATCTCTACCATAGCTTGAACAAATGAAATTTTTAAACAAGAACAGAAGATTGATCCCCTGTTAATCTCTACAAGTCCCATTCCATCCTTTCTAATTATATTTCCATCAATGCCTATCTTTCCAAATTCGTTCATAATAACTCCGACCCTTTGTCCTGATAGGTCATTTAATATGTTGGTGAGAAGGGTGGTTTTTCCAGCTCCCAAAAATCCCGTTAATAGGTATAAATTTGTTTTTTCTTTCATTTTCATCCCTCTTTTGCTGTATCAATCACTGTAAAATAAG
>DPSW01000453.1:13319-13508 GCA_003527145.1 Clostridiaceae bacterium
CCTTAAAATCTGTAACCTTAATTATTTCTGCTTCAATACCCGCCTCTTTTATAGCTGCTTCGGTATTTTCCTTCAAAGCAGCACAGTTACAACATCCTGAACCTAAAATTTTAATTACCATTATCATCTCTCCTTAAAATATATTAAATTTGCGTAATGAGCCAACGAGAACCGTCCGAAACCACTGAA
>DPSW01000215.1:0-17952 GCA_003527145.1 Clostridiaceae bacterium
ATGCAGATTATAGAAAATTTTTTAAGAGCCCGCTGAATTTAAAATATATAAAGCCGGGAGAAAAGATTGAAAGCGACAACCCGCAAATTATGGCAAAGGCATTTGAACTCGCCGAAACTGGTACGACGGTGGAAAAAGCAAAGAAGATATATGATTTTGTAAATCTACATATAAAATATGACACAAATTCTGCATATGCCAATAAAGGCGCTTTAAGCGGCCTTATAAATGGCAGGGGAGTTTGCGATGAATATGCTTCCTTGTTTACTGCGCTTTGCAGGGCAGCAGGCATACCCTCGAGGGTGGTGGCAGGCTATTGGATAGAAGGAGATATGAGGGAGAATGAATGGACAGATGCATCTTCGGAAAGGCATGCCTGGAGCGAATTCTACCTTCCCGGGGAAGGCTGGATCCCAGCAGAGCCTACTTTCATGTACACCTATAATGGAAGGCAGGTGCCCAATGAATATTATTTTGCCAATATAAGGGGCGGAGACAGGCATTTCATAAATAATTATGTCAGCAGCCCTATAAAAAGCGATATAGATGTCCAATATTCCTATTATGATTCCAACGGCACCAGCCTTAAGCTCATATCCGGAGAAGACAGCATAAAGCTTTTGCCGGAAGGGGACAGCAGTATATCGAGGATGCCACTTTCGGATATCGGAAGCAATTGGGCCGCATCCTACATCCAAAAACTGTATGAGGCAGGCATAGTATTTCCTAGAGAAGGCAATATGTATAAGCCCGGTGAAAATATAACGAGGGCTGAGTTTGCAGCCTATCTTGCCAATCCCATAGGTTTGCAGAAGGGTGAAGGCAATGGAAGATATAAAGATGTACCCTCTGAAAATCCATATGCAGGATATATTGAAGCAGCATCTATGGCAGGTCTGATACAGGGCTATAAAGGATACTATTATCCTGAAAATAATATAATAAGACAGGATGCAGCAGTCATAATGATGAGGGCTATGAAGCTTTTAAACAAGAATAGAGAAGCCTATTTTATGCCGTATTTTAACGATAAAAAAGCTATAGCTGATTATGCAGCAGATGCTGTAAAGGTTATGTATGATTTGAATATAATGAGAGGGAAGCCCAATAACCTGTTTGCGCCAAAGGACTTTACCACCAGAGCGGAAGCTGCTAAAATCATTTGGACCTTCATGGAAGATATTAAAAGGCCTTAGTACAAGGCCTTAGTACTTCTGAGCTCAGGATTCAGAGCTCAGANNGATTTATACGGCAGGCTAGCGGCCGGTTAGCATATTATCAATAGGCATTCCTGGAGGCACTATAGGGTAGACTCCTGTTTCCTTATCGATCATGCATTCTACTATGGTTGCCTTTTCTGAGCTTATGGCTTTGAAAAGCGCTTCTCGAAGCTGTGCCAGATTTTCAGCCTTTGCTCCGTTTAACCTGTAAGCTGAGGCAAGCTTCATATAATCCACATCATCTGTGAGATCTGTCTGTGAGTATCGCTTTTCCTGAAATAAATCCTGCCATTGTCTTACCATGCCCAGGCTTCCGTTATTGAAAAGAAGAGTTATGATCGGCAGCCTATATTTTGATACGGTGGCCAGCTCATTGCAGTTCATTCTGAAGGAACCGTCTCCTGCTATATGAAGGACCTTCTTGTCAGGATTTGCGATT
Organism: Clostridiaceae bacterium; assembly: GCA_003527145.1. Taxonomy (GTDB): domain Bacteria; phylum Bacillota; class Clostridia; order Lutisporales; family Lutisporaceae; genus Lutispora. Next base: position 1,660 of record DPSW01000215.1, read on the forward strand.
TGGGCTCCAATTGAAGCGCCGAGTCCATAACCCATAGTGCCTAATCCTCCCGAGGTGAGGAATCTCCTGGGAGAGTCTACCCTGCAGTATTGAGCTGCCCACATCTGATGCTGTCCCACTTCTGTCACTATTATTGAATCTGTGCCAACTATTCTTTGAGCAAGTGCCAATATATTGGCTGGAGAGAAGGCATCAGGCTGCTGCTTTACTTTGGGGGCCAAGCTTCTTATGCTGCTCAGCCATCGGCTTCTATCCTTTTCACAAACCTTATCGGCAAGAGCCTTCAGCGTATCCTTGACATTGCCCTCAAGAGGGAAATCAACTTCTTTGTTCTTTCCTATTTCTGATCCGTCTATATCTATATGAATTATTCTTGCTCCGGGAGCAAACTTATCCTTAGTTCCTATCACTCTATCACTGAATCTGGCACCCACAGCAATTATCAGATCACTTTCCGTAACCGCAAGGTTTGTTTCTTTATGGCCATGCATACCTACAAGCCCGAGGGAGAGAGGGTGGTTCATAGGGAAGCACCCTAAGGACATAAGCGTATTGGCAACAGGAATGGAAGCTTTTTTCGCCAATTCCCAAAGCTCCGGTTCCGCACCGGCGTGAATTACCCCTCCTCCTGCATAGATCACGGGCTTCTTAGATACATCGATTGCTTTTACAGCTTCCCATAATAAATTATCATCAACGGGAGCAGTTTTTTTCCCTTCCGTAAACATGCTTATCGTAATATACTCACCCTTTGCAGTAAAAATATTTTTGGGTATGTCGATGAGCACCGGGCCTTTGCGCCCGCTCATGGCCGTACGGAAGGCTTCCCTTATTATGGACGGCAGATCCTCAATGCTCTTTACCAGGTAATTGTATTTCGTAATCGGGAATGTAACTGCGGTTATATCAATTTCCTGAAAAGAGTCTCTCCCAAGGAGGCTTTGAGGCACCTGCCCAGTAAACACCACCAAGGGTACCGAATCCATATAGGCTGTTGCAATTCCGGTAACGGTGTTGGTAGCACCGGGACCTGAGGTTGCAAAGCATACACCTGCTTTACCCGTTGATCTGGCGTAGCCGTCGGCGGCATGGACCGCTCCTTGTTCATGGCAGGTCAATACATGAAGAAAATCCTGATGATAATTGAACAAAGCATCATAAAGAGGTATTACGGCTCCTCCGGGGTAACCGAATATGGTATTCACTCCCTGCTCCTTTAAGCAATTGAGGACTATTTCAGCACCAGTGTATTCCATGTTCAATCTCCTTTCTGTTAGCCGTTGCTCGCCTACTTCTTAAGCCATGACATCATTTCCCTGAGATTTTTGCCCACCTCTACTATGGGGTGATTTAACTCTTGTTCTTTTCTCTTATTGAAGACAGGGCGGCCTGTCATATTTTCAACGATCCATGCCTTGGCAAACTCGCCGTTTTGGATCTCTGCCAATACTTTTTTCATTTCTTTTCTTGTTTCTTCTGTTATGATCCTCTTGCTTGTAACATAATCTCCATATTCAGCGGTATCGCTTACGCTGAATCTCATCCTTTCGAAGCCGCCTTCATATAGAAGATCTACGATAAGCTTCATTTCATGCAGACATTCGAAATATGCGATTTCCTCCTGATAGCCAGCTTCTCTTAAAGTATCAAAGCCGGCTTTTATGAGCTCTGTAATACCGCCGCACAATACGCTTTGCTCTCCAAAGAGATCTGTTTCTGTCTCTTCTTTGAAGGTAGTCTCTATTACGCCTGCTCTTAAAGCTCCAAGCCCTCTTGCATAGGCCAGAGCCAGATCCTTGGCCTTTCCTGTGTAATCCTGATGTACGGCCAATAGGGCGGGGACGCCTTTGCCTTCCTGATAAACTCTCCTGACAAGATGTCCGGGACCCTTCGGCGCTATCATGAATACATCCACATTTGCCGGTGGGGTGATCTGCCCGTAATTGATGTTAAATCCGTGAGCAAAGGCCAGCGCATCTCCATCCTTAAGATTTTTTTCTATATATTCTTTATAAACCTTTCCTTGCTTTTCATCCGGTATCAGTATCATTGTCACTGTGGACACGGCCACTGCCTCGTCAACCTCCATGACTTCAAGTCCTGAAGCTTTGACAGTTTCCCATGATTTGCTGCCTTTATAGAGGCCTACTGCCACATCTGCGCCGCTTTCCTTAAGATTTAGCGCATGTGCATGCCCCTGGCTGCCAAAGCCTATGACTGCAACTTTCTTTCCCTTTAATAATTCCAGACTCCCGTCTTTCTCATAATACATTTTTGCCATGATAATCCTCCCAATCTGTTAAAAAATTTTTGTTTATGCTCATAGGCAAGCCTGGCTGCAATAGTGCTGACTTGACCTGATGATTTTCTTAAAGCCCTATAGTTTTTTATACTATGCTCACCTCATATACATCATTGTATTTTTTTATCTGGTTCATCAACTGGTCTACGCTCTTATCCTGATATGACAACATAATCTTGAGATTCGCCTGATTTTCAGTTGCTTGTTCCATATGTATGCTTTTCATACTGAAGCCTTTTCGCCTTATGATCCCGCTGACTCTCATAAGCACATCAATTTCATTGCTCACTTTGGCCACCAGAAGTTTTTCCATATAATTACCTCCTAAAAATAAAATACCCCATCCCAAAATATAAATTTTGGGACGGGGTTTAATCCGTGTTACCACCCATATTCGCTGCAGGTTCACACCGGCAGCCTCTTCAGGTCGAAGAATTAAATTCTTTTAACCCTAGCCATGTAACGGTGGCGAACAAACCGGCCTTATCTACTCGGCATAAAGCCTTTTGACTCGGCAGCTCGGGAGTGATCATTGCATATCCTTCTAATACCGATTCGCACCATACACCGGCTCTCTGTGATTAAATCCGGATACTTTTCTCTCCGTCAATACTTTTATAAGTAAATTGTTTTTGATTCTATAGTATATTTATTCATTTGTCAATAGTAAATTTGAAAAAATATTAAATTAAAAAAAGAGCAGTTGAGATTCTGTTCAACTACTCTTTTGCAACAGCAGCTTCCGCCGCTGCCATTTTGCAGTTACCGTGAAAGATTGCACCTTCGTCCACAATGATGTTCTTAGCATCAATATCTCCGATCAGCTTTGAAGTGGGAGTCAGGTGGAGTTGATTTGCAACCGTTATATTCCCTTCTATGATGCCGGACAACATTATGCTGTCGGCTTTCACATTGCCTTTTATTGAGCCCTCTTCGCCAACTACCAGGTTTCCGGAGAGGATCACATCACCTTTTAATTTGCCGTCTATACGGATAGTACCTTCAGCCGTCAACGCACCTTCAATGCCTGTGTTTTTCCCCACTAAAGTATCGATTCTATCGGTATTGATGGGCATGCTTTTTTTATTCGAATTGAACATATTCAACTCTCCTTTGTTAAAAATATTTTGCCGGATTTACATTTTTGCCATTAAGCTTGACTTCGTAGTGAAGGTGGGCGCCGGTGCTTCTGCCTGTACTTCCTACTTTGGATATTGCCTGGCCTCTCTTTACTTTATCACCCTTTTTTACTAAAATAGATGAATTATGACTATAGGATGTGGTCAGGCCATAGCCGTGAGATATGATGACCATCCTGCCATATCCCGACTGGTAGCCCGCAAACAACACTACGCCATCGCCGGTAGCGACCACTTTTGTTCCATATGGGGCTCCAAAATCTATTCCATCATGAAATTCGCTGCCGCGGCTGGTGAAGGGATTCCTTCTATAACCATATCCGGCTGTAATCTTTGCAACTACAGGAGCTATGGAAGGAACACATCGCAAATAATCAAGCCGGTCTTTAATGGAAGCCACTGACTTGTCGATTTCGGTTTTTTGATTCATAGTTTTTTTTGATAAACTCAATAAAGAGGTCTGAAGAGATGAAAGCTCTGCAGACAAATCATAGCTGTTTCCGCTGACGAACGGCAGAGCAATATTCCCGTCAATCGCTTGAGAAACAGTGCTTAAAGCTGCTTTGCCCTTTGTTTTTGTTTCTTCGGAACCTTTGTCTTCTAATCCCACAGCAGCCTTTACTTCTTCTAGGGCGGCTAGGTTTTGTTCAAGCTGCTTCTGGATTTTTTGCGCATTCAAGTTGAGGCTTTCGATTTCCGCTTTTTGAGAGTTGTTTATCTCTGTAAGGGCTTTGATGTCTTTTTTGCTTGTTTCATACTGAAATTTAAGATGGCTTATCGCATATGCAGAAAAAGACGAGTAAATAACAAGTACTCCCAATATGCCTGCCAGGACCTTAGGCCCCCATATAGGCATTCTTAAGGATCTGACCGAAGACTGGGTTTCAGGTATGTACAAAAACGTAGCGTGGCTTTTTTTGCTGCTGACCAAAGCTTTTTTCAATATTTATCACCCTTTACATGTAAAAAACTAAAAAAAGAATTTTTAAAATATATTTGTAACACAATTGTAATATAAATATATTCTAACCAAAGAACATGCTGGGTACAAGACAAAAAATGTAAAACAAGGGTAAAATCCTTCCTCTAAAAATGACAAAAACAGCATGCACTAAAATATGAATATTTTAATTAGATTTGTTCATAAATAATGTTAGATATAAAAAAATCAAAAAGGAGGTTGGAGTATGGGAAAGCTTAAAGTAGGAGTAGAGCCGAATTTAAACAATGTGAAAGAATACCTTGAGAATAAAGATATCAGCGTAAAAGAATTCAGCAGCAAAAAGATGGGATCTTCCTGGACAATGAACAGGTATGATGCAGTAGTAGTTTCAGGCACCGATATAAATATTATGGGCATGCAGGATGCAATAGGAAAGGCAAGAGTTATCGATGCTTCAGGAATGTCTCCCGAAGAAATATATAATGAGATAATCGATATACAAAAGTAGTAATAATCAGAAAAATATAGTAAAATAAAGTGTGTGTAAGGAAGAAACCTTTGACATGCTTTATTTTTTATCTTATCTGTTGAATTTAAAAAATGTGGGGTTGGTTTTACATGAATCTGTCGAAATTAATAGATATTTTATTCTGGATAGGCATTTTGTCCTCCTTTATCGGAGGTATAATGCTCGTGGCTTCATTTACCGTATTTAAAAGAAAGGTCATGAAGACTCCCATATATAAAGAAGTTGAAGCGGAAAACAGAAAAAGTTTTCCCTGGGGTCTCATACTTTTTATATCCGGAATTGCAGTTTTTCTTTTATCCTATTATCTTTCCGTAAGCTACAATATGTGATAAAGGCTGGTAAATTTTTATGAGAACATTTATAGGCATAGATTTTGATGTAAAGGTGAAAAATGGGATTAAAGCCGTTCAGTCTATAGTCAGGGAGAACTCCCAAAGGGGGAGGTTTAAGTATATAGGCAATTTTCACCTCACATTGAAGTTTTTGGGTGAAATATCTGAAGAACAAATTCCCTTCATAAATGAAGTGCTGGAGGCTTCTTCCAAAGAAGTGGGGAGCTTCGGCTTAAACATTGAGGATATAGGCTTCTTCGGAGGCGGAGGCAATATCAGGACTCTTTGGCTGGGCCTTGGCGGCGCTTTGGCTTCACTTGACCTTCTATATAAGAAAATTGAGGAAGGTTTGGAAGGCAGCGGCTTTGATAAGGAGAAAAGGCCATACACGCCCCACATAACCATTGCCCAAGATCTGATCCTTAAAACCGGCTTTGCGGAGCTAAGGGAATCTATAAATTTGAAGGATATACCCGTTATATATGCAGAGAAAGTTTCATTGATAAAAAGTGAAGAAATCCAGGGAAAAAGAATATATACTCCCATATCAACCTTTCAATTGAGGGGCAAATAGGGGATTGGACTAAAGAATAATAAGCAAATAGATGATTAAGTGGTGAAATAGATTGGGAAATATTGATACATCAGCATTCCTCCCCACATCTGAAGGGGATATGAAGGAACGCGGTATAGAACAGCNNCCTATGTGGACCATCCCAGCTTTGGCCATGCAATAATAACGAGATTATTGGACAGCCTGGGATTTAAGGTTGGCATAATACCGCAGCCTGATTGGAGAGAGAAGGAAAGCTTCATGATATTGGGAAAGCCTAAATACGCTTTCTTAGTCTCCTCAGGAAACATAGATTCTATGGTCAACCATTATACTTCTTTAAAGAGAAGGAGAAGAANNTGACAGGGCGTTGATAGTATATTGCAACAAGCTGAGGGAGGCTTACAAGGATGTCCCCATAATAATAGGGGGAGTGGAAGCAAGCCTGAGGAGATTTGCTCATTACGACTACTGGGATGATAAAGTTAGGCGATCAATTCTTTTTGATTCCAAAGCAGATCTGCTGATATACGGCATGGGAGAAAAGCCCATACAAGAGATTGCCGAAGCTTTATCCGGAGGTATAGATATAAAGTATATCAATTATATCAATGGCACTGCGTATATCACCAATTCGATGGAAGGACTGAGGGATGCTGTCTTTATCAATAGCTATGAAGAGGTTGCATCCGATAAGAAGAAATATGCCAAGGCTTTTTTGATCCAATCCGGGGAGCAGGATTATGAGACGGGAAAAATAGTCATACAGCCCCATGGAGACAGATATCTGGTGCAGAATCCTCCGGCAAAGCCTTTGGACCAATATGAGCTGGACAGCGTATATGCTTTGCCCTATGCTAGAAACTATCATCCTGTGTATGAAGGCAAAGGGGGAATACCGGCTCTGGAGGAGATAAAATTCAGCATAACCTCTCATAGAGGATGCTATGGAGGCTGTTCCTTCTGCGCTCTCAATTTTCATCAGGGCAGGGTAATACAAAAGAGAAGCCATGAATCCATCCTGGAGGAAGCAAAGCTTATGACGGAAGCTCCGGATTTTAAAGGATATATACATGATGTGGGAGGCCCCACGGCAAATTTCCGGCAGCCAGCCTGCAAAAAGCAGGAGAAGGAAGGCGTATGCAAGGAAAGACAGTGCATGTTCCCTGCTCCCTGCAAGAATCTGATAGTGGATCATAAGGATTACCTGAAGCTTTTGAGAGAGATCAGGGCTCTGCCTGATGTAAAGAAGGTATTTATACGCTCCGGAATAAGATATGATTATGTGCTCCAGGATAAGAGCGATGAATTTCTGAAGGAGCTGTGCAAACATCATGTGAGCGGCCAGCTGAAGGTGGCCCCTGAGCATATATCGGAAAAAGTATTAAAACTTATGGGAAAACCCGGCCAAAAAGTATATGATAGATTTAAGGATAAATATTTTGAAACAAATAGAAAGCTTGGACTGGATCAATATCTGGTTCCTTATCTGATGTCGGGGCATCCGGGCTCAGACTTGAAAGCTGCGGTAGAACTGGCAGAATACGTAAGGGATATGGGCTATAATCCGGAGCAGATACAGGACTTTTATCCAACGCCGGGCAGCTTATCCACGGCTATGTACTATACTGGGCTTGATCCGAGGACCATGGAGAAAGTATATGTGCCGAAGAGCCCGGCTGAGAAGGCCATGCAGAAAGCCTTGATACAATATAGAAATCCTAAGAATTATGATCTGGTTTTTAAAGCTCTTAATCTGGCGAAAAGGGCCGATTTGATCGGTTACGGCAGCCAATGCCTTATAAGGCCAAAGCCTAAAGAGGCTTTTCATAAAGCTGTGAGGGGCAATAAAATAACTAAAAGAAAAACTAAAAATAATTCTAAATAAAAGGAGAAGTGATCTGATGGGACATTTGCGCATAGACGGAGAGCACCTGACCATAAAGGATGTGGTGGATGTTGCAAGAAGTGGTCTTCTTGTAGAACTATCTCAGGAGGCAGTATCCAAGATTAAAAAATCCAGGGAGTATGTAGACGGCCTGGTGGAGAAAGAAGCAGTGGTTTATGGAATCACAACAGGCTTCGGAAAATTCAGCGATACCTATATATCNNATCCAAGGAGGATACGAAAGCTCTTCAAAGGAATTTGATAGTAAGCCATGCCTGCTCTATGGGAAATCCTCTTCCCGAGGAAACCGTAAGGGGAGTTATGCTGCTGCGCGCCAATGCATTGGCAAAGGGATTTTCGGGAATAAGGCTGGAAACAGTGAACACATTGCTGGAGATGCTGAATAAAGGTGTCCACCCCATAATACCTGAGAAGGGTTCTTTGGGAGCCAGCGGAGATCTTGCGCCTCTTGCCAATAGGGTCCTTGTCATGCTTGGCGAAGGGGAAGCTATATATAAGGGAGAGAGAATGTCCGGCAGAGAAGCCATGTTAAAAGCAGATATAAACACGGTGGAGCTCACCTCAAAGGAAGGCCTGGCATTGATAAACGGAACACCGGTAATGGCTGCCATAGGGGCATTGACTGTATACGATTCATTGAATATAATAAAGACTGCAGATATAATAGCATCTATGACTCTGGAAGCGCTGAAAGGAATAACAGATGCCTTTGACGAAAGGGTGCACAAGGCCAGGGGACAAAGAGGGCAGATGATAACAGCCCAGAATGTATTGAAGATCATAGAAGGAAGCAATCTCACTTCACATCAGGGGGAGCTGCGGGTTCAAGATGCTTATACGCTGAGATGCATCCCTCAGATACATGGCGCAAGCAGAGATGCAATATATTACGCTAAAGATATTATAGCAATAGAGCTGAATGCGGCGACAGACAATCCGCTCATATTCTCTGAAGACGACATGGTTATTTCCGGGGGTAATTTCCACGGACAACCTTTGGCTCTTGCAATGGACTTTTTGGGTATAGCAGTGTCGGAACTGGCCAATGTATCCGAGAGAAGGATAGAGCGTCTTGTCAACCCTCAGCTCAATGATCTACCTGCATTTTTGACTAAAAGAGGGGGCTTGAATTCGGGCTTTATGATAACCCAATATTCAGCCGCTTCAATGGTATCGGAAAACAAGGTGCTGGCTCATCCTGCCAGCGTGGATTCCATACCTTCCTCAGCCAATCAGGAGGATCATGTGAGCATGGGCACCACAGCGGCCAGAAAGGCAAGGCTCATTCTGGACAATGTGGAAAAGGTGCTGGCTATAGAGGCTTTTGCCGCATCACAGGCTATCAGCTTCAGAGAAGGGGCAGTTCTCGGGAAGGGAACAAGAAAGGCCTACGAAGAGATCAGAAAGCATGTCCCACCGGTAGAAAATGATAGAATAATGTATGTGGATATGGATAAATTAGATAAGATGGTGAAATCGGGAGTTTTTGTCAAGGCAGTTGAGGAAGCTCTGGGAGAATTGGCATAATTGAAATAATGAGCATAGATAGGATGGTTTGATGATTACAAAAGAGGATATAGACAGGATAAATTTTCTTGCAAAGAAATCAAAGGATGCCGGACTGACCGAGGAAGAGAAGGCCGAGCAGCAAAGGCTGAGAAGAAAATATATAGACTGGGTAAAGTCCCAGGTCAAGGCTCAACTGGATACCATAGAAATTACGGACTCGCAGCCGGATTGCGGCTGCGAAGGACATGAGCACAAGCATAAACATGGTCATGGATGCAATTGCCATAAAAATTAAAATAAGATAGTATTGGAGGAGAGATTATTGGCTGAGATTCAATTTGTAGTATTTAAACTGGGCAAAGAAGAGTATGGCGTAGACATTATGCAGGTTAAAGAAATCGTAACCTATAAGGATCCTGTAAAGGTACCTAACACTCCTAACTTCATTGAAGGAATAATAAATCTGAGAAGTGAAATCATACCCATAGTCAATTTGAAAAAAAGATTCAATATCCCAGGGGAAGCCTTGAATGAAGATACCAGGATAATTGTCATGAACATTGAGTCCAAGCAGGTAGGGTTTATTGTGGATGACGCATCCGAAGTGACTACAATAAATGAAGAAAACATAGAAACGGCTCCTGATATTATTGCCGGTATAGAAAGGAAATACATAACAGGAATAGGAAAGATAAAGGACAGGATTCTCATTCTTCTTGATTTAGACAAGCTGTTCAGTGCTAAAGAAAAGGAATCCCTGGAAGCAGTATAGATTATACAAGATGTGCAAAGTAATGCGGCTTTTGCCGCATTACTTTATTTGATAGCGATAGAAAAAGTAATATATCCGATTATGTAGACAAAAAGTTATGAAAATAGGCCAAGAAGCGGCAAAATTCATAGATGCGGCATAGTATAATTATCTCATCAAATCTAAAGAGGTGGGATGATGAGAAGAAGCGTACTATATTCGGCGGTCTCAATATCATTGATATTAATATTGTTTATCAGCTTTGCCGCATCCGGTGATTCTACAGATTTTGAATCTCTATGCGAGGAGCTGCTTATGAGAAGGTCTCAAGCCTGGAATAAAATTCTGGAAGAGGATTATGATTATGATGCTTTTCATTGCGATATGAATTCCGTTGCTTCAGGAAAGCTGCTGGAAGAAGACCTGGAGACTTTTGCTTACCTCAAGGAATATCCTACTGATATGGAGCCGGTGATCTCCCTTGACTTTCAGAATGCGAAGATAGAAAAATACGGAAGCAATGTCCTCCTTGAAGGAGAGATAATATGGGATCTGGAAGGGCAGGAAGGAATTGAGGTCATAGAAGGATGCTACAGGGTCGAGATGCAAAAACAAAATGGCAGCTGGTATCTTTCATATTTCCAATCTATTGAATACTGAATGAAGTCTCGTTCAAAAAGCGGCGTGGAGCCGCTTTTTTAGTTCTTAAGACTCATATGGTGAGCATTAATTCCTGTTAAAGCGACATATAGCAACAATGCACTTACAAGTTAGGAGAAATAATAGTATAATATACAATGATATGATAGATTTTGTCATCTGAGGAAAGTCTCAGAAAAGGGGATGTTAATTATTGATAAGCTGACTAAAATTATACAAAATACTCTCGAGGCAATAGAAAAAAGCCAGAATCAGATATATGAGATAGCCGAAGAGTCAAGAAATCAATATAAGATGATCGAAAATGAGCTTAACCAGGTAAAAATAAAGACTGAAGAAATAATATTACAGGTAGATAAGCTGACTAAACTGGAAAAGGATATCAGATACAGGCTCATGATTGTTAATAAAAACTTCAAAGATNNAGAAGATATAAAGGAAGTCTATGAAAAGGCAAAGGATCTGCAGCTCCAGCTGATGGTGAAAAAAAATGATGAGCAAATCCTGGTAAACCGCCGGACAGAACTGGAATTAAGGCTCAGGTCAGCAAGAGAAACTCTGAAGAAGGCAGAAAAGCTGATATCTCAAATCGGGGTCGTATTAGGATATTTAAGCGGAGACTTAAAAAATATTCATGTACAGCTTGAAGATTTCAAGGAAAAGCAATATCTTGGAATAAAGGTAATTCAGGCCCAGGAAGAGGAAAGATACAGATTGTCCAGAGAGATACATGACGGTCCTGCGCAGATACTTGCCAATTTGGTTCTAAAATCTGAATTGTGTGAGAAGCTTATAGATATTGACAGAAATAAAGCCAAGGAAGAATTGCGTGGACTTAGGACGGTTATGCGCTCCAGCCTTAAAGATGTGAGAAAGATAATCTATGATTTAAGACCCATGTCTTTGGATGACCTTGGTTTGATACCTACCGTAGAGAGGCTTGTAACTCAGCATAATGAGGAATCTGAAATATTTGCTGAATTCAAGTTTTTCGGAGACCGGGTAAAGCTGCTTCCTGTGATTGAGCTTGCAGCTTTCAGGATTGTTCAGGAAGCATTGAACAATATTAAAAAACATTCAAAAGCCACAAGGGCATCGGTTAAGATCGAGCTGACAAAGAAGAACATAAATATTGTGATCAGTGACAATGGAGTAGGTTTTAGCAGAGATTCTATAAAGAGGGCCGACGAGAATAGCGGGTATGGTTTGATGAGCATGGAGGAGCGGGTTTTGCTTCTCAATGGCAAATTTGAGCTTAATGCTTCACCGGGGAACGGCACAAAAATATTAATTACTATACCTATTGATGTTTATGGGGAGGTACAATATGAAAAAGATTAGAATACTGATAGCTGATGATCATTCTCTGGTTAGAGAAGGTCTGAAACAAATTCTGGAGCTGGAGGAGGACTTTGAGGTCATAGGACAAGCTTCAAACGGTCTGGAGACTCTGGAAAGGATTAAGGAGCTTAATCCTGATGTTCTGCTCCTCGATATCAATATGCCTGTAATGGGAGGAATACCTACATTAAAAAAAATTAAAGAGGAAAATATTGATATCAAAACCGTTGTGTTAACCATACATGAAGGAAGAGAATATCTGCTGGAAACTTTAGAATTGGGTGCATTGGGATATGTGCTTAAAGACTCGGATTCCGTATCCCTGACAAAAGCTATCAAAGATGCTTATGCAGGAGAATCATACATACAGCCCAAGCTTGCTGCAGAACTGGTCCGTGAATTCAACAGCACAAAAACCTACAGAAGCAGCACCGAAAATGAACTAACGCGAAGGGAATATGAGGTCTTATCCCTTATAGCCGATGGTATGAACAACAAGGATATAGCAGACAAGCTGTTTATCAGCGAAAAAACCGTAAAAAACCATGTATCAAGCATATTTAGAAAAATAAATGTTAATGACAGGACTAAAGCTGCCATATACGCATATAAAAACAATATAAAGTGGTAAAAGGCAGGCCCTGTAATAATATTGTAATAATTGACTTATGAAAAAGATATTGCTAAGGAATAAATTTCATGTTATAGTATAAACATGTTAAATATAATTTTAATGGATTATTTGAAAGGAGGCAAAAACATGATTAGAACAGAACGATTTTTAACAAATGCGGAATACAACTTCATATTTTTGCCTGCGAAGAAATTATAACCGCTATAGATGTCTTTATAGTATTATTATGGATTTAAGTCGCAGGCTGTATGGTCTGTGACTTTAATTATTTATCCGGCGGTTTGATTGCTGCTTATTATTGTATTGATTGCATTTAAGGTCATGGAACTCCATGATCTTTTTTTGTGCTCAAAAAATGGGAGGGGATGACATGGATGATTATTATCACATGCAATGGGAGAAGAAGCAAATTTTAAAATCAAAAAAATTTATGGAAAATTGTTTATTAAGAAAAGGGGTTTTATGATGAGTTTAATCAATGAGTTATATATAAGCCATTCTCAGTTTAAAGACGAAAAGGCAATAAAGGATTCGCCGCTTTCAATAGAGAAGGATAATTGGATGGCAATATATGAGAGTATTGAGAAGATCCTTGATGGGAAACCTTCAAGCAATATGGATTTAGACATACATCTTATGATGAACAGGCTTATATGATCACAAAATACAGCGGTAGCGACGACTACCGCTGTATCTTATTTAAATTTAGATAATAATACATATGGCACTATGTTATTTATTTTCATTATGGTAAACTAAAATTAGAATTTGCAAAATGGGGGTGCGTTACATGAATAAGCAAAGACTCTCGGCACTTCTGGATAAGAATGAATCAACCAAGCTGGATTTTAAAGAAATGCTGTCAATTAAAACCGAATGGGAAAAAAAAGAGCTGGCTAAGGATGTATCCGCCATTGCAAATTCAAAGGGAGGAAGAGGATATATCATATTTGGCATAGAGGATAAAACTAAGAGGGTGGTCGGCATAGAAGAGATGCCCCATCTGGAAGAGCAGATTCAGCAAATAATCAGCCAAAGATGCGATCCTCCTATCATGATAAGATTTGATATGATGAGCTATGATGAAAAAGCAATAGGAGTTCTTACTATATACAAAAGCAGCCAAAAACCTCATCAGATACTCCAGAATGGCTCTTTTTATCTCAGAAGAGGATCGACTACAGACATAGCTCGAAGAGAAGAAATTGCAGGCATGCTCCAGGATTCAGGGCTTTTGCAGTACGAGACAACAGCTTTGAATAATGTACATGTAGATCAGCTTGATTCAAACATTTTGATGGAGTATCTTGCTAATTCCGGCTTAAAAATAGAGTATGAAAAGATTGACAACATATATCCTTTATTAGAGGGATTAGGTATACTTTGCAGGGAGGAGGATCTGGATAAATTTCATCCCACTATAGGAGGGATGCTCGTATTCGGCTATAAACCCCAGCAATTTCTTCCTCATGCAGGAATAAAGGTAATAGATGGAAAGACAAGGACGGCACGATACTTTGAAGGGGATATAACTTCTATGCTGAACCATGTGGAGGAATACCTTGAAAATCTCATAAAAAAGCCGGATTATCCTATGGCAGCCCTATTTGAGGCAGTTGCCAATGCGGTGGTTCATAGAGATTACTTCAGCTATGGAAGAGAGATTATAATATATATTGCAAGCGGTCATATTGAAGTCAGCAATCCGGGGGCATTATGCCATCTGGATGGGGTCCAGTCACTGTTGAATGAAAATAACCCCTATAGACGGAACAATTGGCTTTATCATAGACTGCTGGTTCTGGACGAGAAAAAAAGATTTTTAAAGACAGGTTCAGGTCTAAAAAGGATAAAGAATTCCTTTTCAGATCATGGAAGGGTAAAATTTATAAACAACGAAAAAAGAAATTTATTTAAAATCATATTACCGGGAGGATTCAAAACTTTGTATTAAAATCCCGAAAGGCGTTTGGGTGGTGTATTATGAGAGAAAAAAAAGTCGTACCTTTTGAAAGGGAAGCGGATTTTTACTTTGACTTAAGCTTTAAGTATTTGCAGAACGGCAGATTGAAAACCGCTTTAAGATATATTGAAAAAGCAGTAAATATAAAACCTGACGACAGCTACATGCAGTTCAACTATGCCGGCCTTTTGGCTGAACTTGGTCATATAGAACATTCTTCCAGTGTGCTTCTGAATATAGTAAATAACTTGGATCCATGCTATGATGAATGCTATTTCGGGTTGGGCTGCAATTTTCTTCAGATCCAAAAGATTAAAAAGGCATTGGGATACTTTGAGAAATACTTAAGCCTTGCTCCTTATGGAGAATTTGCAGAAGAAGCGGAGCATCTGGTGGAAATGCTTACAATGATCATAGATGCTAATAATAACCTTGACGATGAGGAACTGGAGAAGATATACAAAATAGAAGAGGATGCAATAAAGTTCATGGAAAGAAGAGATTACGAAAAGGCTCTGAAGAACCTTGAAGAAGTGGTCTCAAAACTTCCTAACGCAGTCCCTGCGAAGAATAATCTATCCTTGACAAATTACTACTTAGGCAAGATAGATATAGCAATAGCCATGGCAAAAGAAGTGCTTGCATATGAGCAAGGCAACGTTCATGCAAACTGCAATCTTGCAATATATTATAACAAGCTTGGAATAAGCAGCTTGCTGGAAAGACAGATACGCATCATCAAAAAGCTGTATCCGGAAAATGAGGATTATGCATATAAGATCGCTGACACATTGGGCTGCCTTAACAGGTATAAAGAAGCTTATGATGCATACAAAAGGCTCCTCAGGATAAACGGAGAAAACCCGAAATATGTCCATCTAACTGCAGTAGCCGCATTTAACTGCAGAAAGTTTAAAGAAGCGGCAGCACTATGGGAAAGGCTTCAAGAAACCGATAAAGAGAATTTTCTTGGAGATTATTATTTCAATATAGCTGTTGAAACCCAAGAAGGCATTAGGGAATTCAAATACATGCCCTATCTTTATCAGCTCCCTAAAGAGGAAGTAGGAAGAAGAATAGATATAATATATGAATTCTTATCTTTAAGGGAAGGCGAAGCAAAAGCGCGGTTAGCTGGTGACGAGCATATCAAGGACATCATATATTTTGTCATAAGCTTTGATAAGATTGTGCTGAGGAAGATGGTCTTCAATAAAATAAGAAAAGAAAATATAATCGAGCTTGAAGAAGTGATCAGAAAATATATTCTTAGGCCGGATATCGATAAGAACATAAAGATAGAAGCTGCTTTTCTGCTCAACAAGATAGGCGCGAAAGAGCCCTATTATGTGCTTATGGATGGGGAGATAAAGGAGATAACCATTGAGCCTGATGGGCTGCTTGAAGATGAGTGGAAAAAGGAATGGGAAGAAGTAAAGAATAAAACGCTGAAGATGATGAAAAGCTGCTATAAGACACCTTATNNAATCATCATATCCGGAAGTCCCTAGTATAGGGAAGATAGAGATATGGGCAGCCGCTTTGGAATTTGCATATTGTAGATTTACTTGTAAGGAAGTGACTCAGCGGCAGCTGGCTGATAAATATAAGGTATCAAAAAGCTCCATAAGCGAGAAATCCAGGATCATATTCAGCTATATAGAAAACAAATTCAGGGAAAGAGAATAACTATCCTCTTTCCCTCTTTATTTTTTGTTTCTTTCTTAT
>DPSW01000215.1:17979-19532 GCA_003527145.1 Clostridiaceae bacterium
CTCGTCCATGAGCCATTCATCTACCGAAACTCCTACAATGTCAGAAATGAACATATGGTGAGAGCCCAGCGGTATAATGTCTTTTACCTTGCATTCCAAGCTCAACGGGGCCTCTCCTATGGAAGGGGATGTTACCAAATTGGACTTTTCAGGAGTCAAGCTCAAATATTCAAATTTATTTACCTCTCTCCCTGATTTAACCCCGCAGAAGTCCAATGCTTTACAAAGCTTCTTATTGGGCAGGTTGACTACAAAATCACCAGTATTTTTTATCATTTCAAAGGAATGCCTTTCAGGGCGCACTGAAATATAAAGCATGGGGGGATCCGAACAAATTATGCCCGTCCAGGCTATCGTAATTATATTGTTATCCCCGTTATGCGAGCATGAAACCATTACCGCAGGAACCGGGTAAAGCATGGTTCCCGGCTTCAATTGAATTTTAGACATATATGATCATCCTTTTCTACTTTTATTAATGATTGGCTTGCTGCAGCACAAACAGTTGCCTAATGAAATGATAAAGCAATAGGCTGAAAAATTCAACCAAAGCCTGACCAAAAAAAGTTTAGAAATATTAAGTCATGCTGTAACAAAAAAAGGACCTGCACATAGTATAGAAGTGGGAAGAGAGAGAACAACCCTTTGGATGGGAGGAGGTTATATATGAACAATATATTCTTGTTATTGCTGGTGCTCATCATACTTCTGGCCAGCGGCTGCAAAAACAGCAATTTCATATTTATTATAGCTCTTGCCATCCTTGCCCTGGGTGCTCAAGATAAGCTCAAATTCCTGATATAATGATTAAAAAATATAAAAAGGAGGTGTAAATATGGGTTTATGCGGTAATGTTGCAGGTGCTGGCTGCGGACCTGTTGCTCCTATTGTAGAAGAAAAGTGCTGCTGCCCCGGTGAGAATTCCTTCTTGCTTTTGCTGCTTCTCTTTATACTCCTTGCATCTTGTGTTACACGAGGCATCACTAATAACTTCTTCTTCATTATAATACTTGCAATAATAGCCTTTGGAGGCTTTGGAAGAACCTTCTTCGGAGAATTCTTTTAGTATCAAATAAAGCCGCTTCAGCTTTATCAGGAAGGAGGTGCTTTAATGTCAGGTAATTTTGATAATGTATTAGGAGCGTTTGATTCAAACTCTTTCTTGCTGCTGCTGCTTTTGTTTATTCTCTTGGCATCTTGTGTAACAAAAGGAGTTGAGAAAAACTTCTTCTTTATCATAATACTTGCAGTAATAGCCTTTGGAGGCTTTGGAAGAACTTTCTTCGGAACAGGCCTATAAGCACAAAAGATCCCAGGCTTAGCCTGGGTCTAAGATACAACAATTTCTTATATTCAGAATAAAGGAGGTGTAGATATGGGTTTATGCGGTAATGTTGCAGGTATAGGGACTGGCTGCGGGCCTGTTGCAGGGATAGCAGACTTCTGCAAACCAGGCGAATTCTCCTTCTTGCTGCTGCTTGTGCTCTTCATATTATTGGCTTCCTGCATTACAAGAGGCAGGGATAGCAATTTCTTCTTTATCATAATACTTG
>DPSW01000244.1:0-3334 GCA_003527145.1 Clostridiaceae bacterium
AGGGAATAGATGAACGTATAAAGGCATCTAGGGTCCGGAATTCTATTGCTTGTTGCATGATGGGTATATATCTATTACAAAGCGTATTTAAAAAGCACGGACTTGAATTGGGCACAGAGACTGGAGTGACAATCAATGAACTTAACCAGTCAATTATTGATACTGCATATGAGGATCTGCTTTCAGGTTATTCATCGAGCCGAAGCGTTGTTGACATGACTTTAGAAAGATTTAATGATATGGCTGCAGCTGGAGCATTGATTAATGGAGTAGATTATATTGTTACAAAAGGAACTAGGCTTGCACTTAATATAAACAGGATTTACCATTCATTTTTATCATATATAAGGGAAGAAGGTTCAATATCTGAATATATTCCCGAGAAAAACTATTTTATCACTCAATTGAAACATACAAAATATTTCAGTGATCATCGTCCAGTCTGGTTTCAAAAGCAACAAATTAAAGCTTATTGCCTTGATATACCTGCTATTTTAAACAGTGGTATAGATATAAGTGCAATATTGGGATATGCGACTAATTGCAATTCTTTTGAAGCTGATGAGGAAGAAAAGGTCTATAGATTATATTAATGTTACTTATGTTACTTATACGTTACCTAAAAAGGTAACAAGCTAAAGCCTTGAAAATAAAGGGGTTAATAATAAATTATAGTAAATGTTACCTTTGTTACCTAAATATATAGAGTACTATGCGAGAGTGTATGCTCCTATAGCAAAAAAATAAATAAATAATATGCTTCTATATAATGTGTATTATAAAAAAACAAGTAACATAAGTAACATATATTCCAAACTATTGCAATTCAAGGCTCTAGCATGTTACCTGCGGGGTAACAAATTAGGTAACAAATTAGGTAACATTTTATGAAAGGATATGAAATCATGGATAAAAAGGGATATCCAATTGCTAAAATTGTTGGCTTCTCAGAACACCAGGTATTTATTTACTGTCCTTATTGTGGACAAGTCCATTACCATGGTAAAGCTGCGGGCCCTGGTCATGTAGCAAGCCATTGTTTAAATCCGATTCCTGAGGATGTGGGGTATATGATACCCAATTTTGATACATATGATCCTGTGGAAGCTGCGGAACTGGAGAATCTTGCTAAGAAAGCAAAGAGAAAGGCAAGCTGGATACGAATGGAGGAAATAAGGTAATCACTTTAAGGAGATGGGGAGCATGGACTTAGGGAAATTTATTTCGCTTTGTAAGCTTATGAGAGGGGGTGAGAGTATGAAGCTAAGAGATTTTAAAGATAACCCTGAGAGATATCAGGAANNGTGCAAAGAAGGGAATTGAAGTAAACGATGACACCGATATTAATGACATTTTAGAGCAGAAAAACTCAATTGATTCGGCTGTTAACCAAATGGTAAAAGGGAGTAATAGAAGAAAAAGTTATTGCGGTTGCTAGGAGTAATTGAGAAGTACTCAGGTCAAACAAAGGGGGATAGTGACAATGGCTAACTTTTGGAATTTTGTTAAAAACGAAGAGAATGAAAATGATATTGAACTTAGGATTTCAGGAGAAATTGCAGACGATGAGGATGTTTGGCTTTATGAATGGTTTGGCATCCCACATGCATCACCAAATGTTTTCCGAGAAGAACTAAAAAAATATAAAGGTAAAAACATAATAGTCTGGATTGACAGTTACGGAGGTAGCGTATTTGCCGGAGCAAGTATTTACAATGCGCTAAAGGAGCATAAAGGGAAGGTAATTACTAAAATTGATGGCAAGGCAATGTCAGCAGCTTCTGTAATAGCTATGGCTGGCTATGAAATCCATATGAGCCCAGCTAGTATTATGATGATTCATAACCCCTTAGGAAGAATTGATTGGGGAGAAGCAAAAGATATGAGGAAAGCTGCGGATGTACTAGATGAGGTAAAAAAAACTATTATCAATGCTTATCAGCTAAAGACGAAACAGCCAAGAAATAAAATATCTGAAATGATGGACAATGAAACTTTTATGTCTCCTAAGACTGCAATAAAAGAAGGCTTTGCTGATAAGGTTTTATATGTGAGAGCAAATGAGCCAACAGAGTTGATTGAAAACAATTTTATCTTTAGTCGCATGGCTATACAGAATTCTATAAGTGGCTCCATGAAGAAGTTTCTTAAAGTGGCAAAAGGCAATAACTTATTAGATGATAATCAAATGCAACAAGGGAATTTGATTATGTTAAAAAGCGTAAATGAACTCAGAGAAAAGTGCCCTGACTTGGTAAAACAAATAGAAAATGCGGCCAGGGAGGCAGGCGCAAAGGCTGAGAGAAGTAGAATTCAGGATATTGAGAAAATATCCCAAAGTCTAGCTCCAGAGCTTGTTAATAAGGCCAAATTTACGGAGCCTATCGATGCAAAGGAGCTTGCATTCCAAGCAATTCAAATGGATAACGGAAAAAACAAAAAATATCTCGATGATCTGAAAAATGATTCTGCAGAATCAGGAACTGATGATGTAGATAGTGTGCCAGTGGAGCAGAAAACTGAAGCAGAAAAGAAAGCAGTTGACAGCATAGCTGCCGGTGGTAATAAAAGGAGGGGTAAGCAATGAAACTGAATGGACAGATAGGAACTTTTACGCCTGACAACCTGATTGCAGGTGAGAATGTACCACTATTGGTTAAAGCAGTTACTATTGTAACTGGTCAAGGAGTTCTTAACCGAGGAAGTGTCCTAGGAATAATATCCGCAAGCAATAAAGGTAAACTTGCTGCAAAAGCTTCAGCAGATGGCTCACAAGTTGCGAAATATATTCTTGCCGAGGATGTGGATGCATCATCAGTTGATGTTGTGGCACAATGCTACGAGTCCGGCCTGTTTAACAGAAAAGCTTTAATATTTGCTGCTGATAATACTGCAGCGGATCATGAGGATAGCCTAAGACAGTATGGTATATTCCTCAAAGACAATATAGTTTATTAGGGATTGGAGGTCCTCAAACTTATGTACGATGAAAAATTATTATCACAAAAGATAGCACAGTTTAAAGAAAAAATCCATAAGCAAAATGCTATGGTAAAAGAAAAGGTTGCCGAAATAGATAATGATATTGCTGATATAAGGGCCCAAATTGATGCGGAGCTAAAGGCGCTGGTTAAATATGAGCTGTCAGGAGATATTGATGCTCAAGAAAAAAGTAATAAATTACTATTTGATTTAAGGTATAGGCTCAATGATTTAGATGCAAAGAAGAAAATGTATTTAACAATAAAAGATGATAGAGATTTTGTAAAAGATGAAATAAGAGAGATTTTATCAATTGCAAGGGATCAGCTTAATAATCGTCATGTAGAAGGAG
>DPSW01000244.1:3339-9859 GCA_003527145.1 Clostridiaceae bacterium
TTGAACGACTGAGCAATGTAGACGATTCATTCAAATTTATAGATATAATCGAATATATACCAGGCATTGAGAATGTACGTGGCTCATTTAGAAATCTATATATTAATGATTTAATAAGTGGGAGAGATACATCAAGGTATTTCAATAAAAAATAATTATAATGTATTGCCCTCTCCCTGGGGCGTTAAAGTGCAGGAGAGAACCTGTTTGCGGGACAGTGAATGAAAAACCGTAGCTCCTTTATGTTTTTAGTTTTTACTATTCCAGACGGCCTCTTGATCTCGGCCGGCTGGACATATGCAACTGTATGTTGCAAAACCGGGGTATAGTTTTACCTTGGTAGATCCTTTTTTTATATCTTTGCAGCTTTAACGATAACATCATGGGTCCTTCCAGCGCTTAAAAAGGTTGCGGTGCTGGCGAGTCCCGGAATTCAACTAGATATAAAAAAATTATCATTGACTTCGTACGCATATGGATAAGCTTCCTTAATAATAAAAAACGAAGGTGGTGGCGAAAATGAGCCTTAATAGGTTCGTTTCCTCGTATGATTTATCTCAAATACTAGGTATAAGCCAGAGACGCGTTCAACAACTAACTAGTGAAGGTATCTTGAAGAAAAACGATGATGAGAAATATGAAATAACACCAAGTATTAGTACTTATTTCAAATATAAGTACAATCATAAGAGCAAAGTATATAAAGCTCAATCTATCTCTACAAGAGTTAGATTTTAAGATAAATTTACTTAAAGAGAAAATCGAAAATCTAAAGAAAGGAGGTGAAACTAAAATGGTTAAAAATATGCAAACAAATATACTATTAGGGGGCAAGGTACTTCCTTCCCTAAACAATGCTTTTGCTNNTGGCAAATAAAAGAATGATGAACGTCAATAGAACAGGTGTAATATTTTCTAAAACCTCAGGAGTAATGTCAAGGGCATTCTGCACCGCATCAAGATTTATTGGGTTAGATTCTTTGATAATGGGAGCTGGCTTTGCTTATGTTGGTCAGAAGGGTTTAATGCTTGCTTCTGATTTGAAAGAAACACAGAATGTTGTAGATGTTACTTTTGAAAAATCATCAAAAATAATTGATGCATGGGCTAAGACGACAAATAATAGCTTCGGGCTTACTGAGCTGCAAGCGAAACAATATGCCGGTACTNNATGGGCGCCATGTTAAAAAGCAGTGGGCTAAGCAACGAAATGTTCCTAATGATGAGTAAAAACTTAACGGGGTTATCCGCTGATATTGGAAGCTTTCATAATATTAGCTCTGAGACGGCGTTTGAAAAGGTTATGTCTGGTATGTCCGGTCAGGTACAGCCTCTTAGGGAACTAGGCATTAATATGAATATTGCAAATTTAGAAGCTTTTGCACTGTCAAAAGGTATAAAGACAGCATGGAGCAAAATGAACCAGGCTAATCAAACTGCGATTCGTTATGCATACTTGATGGAAATGACCAAGGATAAACAAGGTGATTTTACGAGAAACCAAGGCGAATTTGCCAATCAGCTGAGGCTAGTTCAAAATAACTTCAATAAAGTTATTTCCACAGTGTCAGATAAGTTCCTGCCTGTAGCAACCAAAGGTATGATTTGGGCTAATAAATTTATGACTTCACTTGATATTGATAAAGTGAGTCAGTCTTTCTTATCTTTTGGGAGTAGGGTTTCTAATGCATTTAGTACCTATGTTAAGCCGGCTTTGTCATGGGCATATACAACGGGGCTTCCTATTTTATGGTCTTCAATAACAGGTGTATATAATATCGGCAAGAAGATTGTTACATTTATTAAAACAAATTGGATATATATTGAACCTGTACTTTTCGGTATTGCTGCTGCCGCTGGAACTGTTGTGGCAACTTTTGGTGCATTGTATACAAAATTTATTTTAATTCCAAGGGCATTTAGTGTAATAAGCANNGCAAAGGCATAGCATTGTTTACTTCGCCTTTTGGCATGGCAGTTCTCGCTGTTGGAGCTTTAGTAACTGCAGGTGTTTTCTTATATAAAAACTGGGATAAGGTTAAAGACACATTTGTTGGGATATGGAGTAGTATCAAGTCTGTATTTGCATCCGGTATAAATTTTATAATTGGTGGATTGAATAAAATAAACTTTACTATTCCTGATTGGGTGCCTGCTTTAGGTGGCAAAACATTTGGGTTTAACATTCCTTTGCTAGCTACTTATGCTTCTGGCGGATTTTCAAGCAAAGCAGCTATATTTGGAGAAGCCGGTCTTGAAGCAGCTATACCAATTAAACCAGGTAATCCGAGAAGCATAGGCCTGCTAAATAAAACAGCTCAATTGCTCGGGGTGGGCGGTGGCTCGCAGATAATATTTTCTCCGCAGATATTTGTCTTAGGCAATGGAGATGTGAAAGACCAGGTAAAACAAGGAATAGAAGCCGCATACCCTGGGTTTGAAAACATGATGGATAATTTCTTTGCTGGAAGGAGGCGGCTGAGCTTTGACACTTAATTAGTTGCCCTATGTCTTAAGCATAAAAGAGTATGCAGGACCTGTTGATGGACAGGAAGCTAATGAAAGCCAGGTTCCCTCTCCTTATTCTTAATTATTGCTAGTGGCTTTATAAGGCTGGTTCGATGCGTGTTTCCGGCCTTATAGAGCAATTGTTCTTTTATGTTGTTGAAAATTTCAACAACATAATCATGTATTGCTAAGGAAATTAGGGTTATATATAGGGCTATAAGAAATTACATTAGCACATTAGATTATATTGCCGAAAATTTCGGCAATATAAAGCTTTATTTTTTAATAAGTAATTTTTAATTAAACTGCTGACCGAGTAACGGAGGCGCTTATTCATTTGCATTTATGGGAGTGGATATAGTGCATGATTGTTTGGATGAGTTACTAGAAGAATATAAAGAATCTCTAAAGGGCATNNGTTAAAATATAGGATCCAGAAGTGTCAAAGTGATAAGTCTAAAAGTGATGTACCCATGATCAGTAGCATGGAGAGAGATTTGGTATGGACAATTGAGTATATGACAACTGGGTACATGCCGGAGTATAGTGTTGGACGTTATAAAAAGATTGTTCCTGTGGATCCCCAGAAAGTAATATCTCATTGCAGCAAACCGCTTGTTAGTAATAAGCCAAGTAAGAATAACCTCACAGATTCTCTCCAGGAGCTTTTAAAAGTTTTAAGAGATAATGAACGAGAAGCTCTGATGCTTGTAGTAATAGAAGGAATATCATATGGGAAAGCAGCCAAGTTTATGGGGATTAAGAGGGGAACTGTTTCATCTCTTGTTACAAGGGCTAAGAAGAAATTAGAAGCTGCATATATGAAAGAGAGTAGGAAATAAAATTTATGGCACATACAGCCAGGAAGCCGAGCATTCATTTTTGAGTATACCGTGTAATAATTATCCATTGTAGATATGTTGCCGAAAATTTCGGCAACATAGAGGATGATGTCTGTCATGGCTATAGGAAAAGAGCTTAAAGAAGCTCAGGATAGGCTTGCAAATAATAAGACTGGTACATTCCAAGCTTGGGTCACAAGCATAGGTTTCAGTAAGCCTAATGCCTATAATTACATTCAAGCATACGATTATATTGTCCAAAATATGGACGATATATCAGTGGCTGAAAACATACAACCATCACTTTTATTTGCAATTTCAAAGTCATCAGCTCCTGCAGAGCTGCAGAAATTATATTAATGCGTATAAATATATCCTCAAGAAATTTGAGCATTTACATTAGTGCAGGTATACATGCAGGAAGGAAATCTCTCCTGTGTGGACTATATGAAATTGAATAAATAATGCTATTATATGTAAACTAATTGATGGCAATACGGAAGAATAAATGAGACATTATTATAGCTATATAAATCGCACTAAGTAACTTACATTCTAAGGCATAACCTATTTATGGTATTTTTAGTGTTTTGGTTTATCATTCTAATGAAGCCACGCACTGCGACCCGTATTTGGTTTAATGATTTATAAAAAACATTGTTTATGATTTCGGATTTAAGCCAGCCCCATAATCCTTCAATCAGATTTAGTTTTGGACTATATGGGGGTAAGAATACCAATTCCAGACGATGGCTATTGTCATCAAGAAATGGCTGAAGCAGCTTAGCATGATGGATACGAGCATTATCTAAAATCATAACAATCTTGCCGGTTGGGTATAGCGATAAAACATTCTCTAAGAATTTCATAAAAACCTGGGCATCATATTTTTCTTCTTCAATGCAGTAAACATGCCCTGTTTCGTAGTTTAATACCCCAAGCAGTTTTACACCATGGTGCTTGCCATAGGTAGGGATAATGCGCTGTTTGCCCTTTAGAAACCAAGTTTTTTGTATAGCCTGGTAATCACGGATCATCAATTCATCCTGGAATAGGATATGGTCAATTTTTCCGTCAAGAAGGTTTTTTTAAATCCTCAAAAGAGGCTTTGAATTCTTCTTGCTTTTGGGATTAGCCTTTGCAAGGGTGTATGTGGGTTTGGTAAAGCTAAGTCCTAAGCGGTGCAGAACTTTTAACATGCCGCTATTGCTGTACTTTATCCCGTAGTTATTATAAAGCCATTGTATAGCAAGTGAGGCATTCCAGTTCTTTCTGTTTGGGAATCCTACATTATCCGGCGTATTAACTGTAATAACTTCTTTAAGCTTAGTTTCTTGCTCCTGTGTCAAAAACTTAGGTGCCCCAGGTTTAGGAGCAGGCATAAGAGCAGAAAGGCCGTTAGATTTATACTTGTTGATATATGTCCCTACAGTGTGTGCACATAGATCAAACATGTTTGCAATATCCACATTGGTTGCACCTTTCAGGTAATGGTAGATAACCATATATTTTATATGCATGTTTTTATCACGATTATCTTTAATAGCTGCTTTTAGTTCCTGCATCTCAGGATTTTGGTTATCTATCTCAAGAATATTATTATATTTTGCCATTGAAACCACCCAATCTAATCAGAATTTATGTTTACATAATATCATAGTTCTCTGATATTTTTAGGTGGCAATTAATGGCCTGTAACAGATTTAGTGTGATTTATATATAAGGAATAAATGTTTGGATTGCCGCTGTGGTCAATTTACAGAGGTTAAAGAATGCAAAATAATAGCATGTAGCCTATACACTTATCGGTTCGGGGATCAACCTAGACAAATTATATTAGAACCTAATGAAACATAAAAAAATATACAGTTAGCTTATGAGTTTTTGTATTTACGGAGGTGCGATGAGGTGATAAGCACACGCAAACAGTCAGCAATCAATATTGTATTAACTGTCTAGTAATAGCACAAATTAAGCTGCTCATAGGATGTATGGGGGGAGTTTTATGGAAAGAAAAGTTCCAATAGGCAATGTGATAAAAGAATTTAACATAGGCAATACGAGAANNAAGATAAAACTCCTGAGGATATTGATATCATACTGAAGCGAATAGCATCCATTGGCTGGGAGATAGTGAATGCCGAAAGAGCAAGAAACAAAGATATATAAAAGGGGTGAATCTATGGTGGTACTTATCTAAAAAAGATAAAGAAACGGATTGAAGTAAAGAGTATTCGCTCCTAAATTCTGAGGAGTCAATCTATAAGGTTAGTTCATGCAGTTATTATAAAGTCAACAATTGAAGGTAAATCTGAGTTCAGATGGCAAGTGCAGACCTCTTTGAAAATACAGTAGAAAACCTAAAACAACAAAATACTATAAGGGGTGTTATAAATGAAAAACCTTACTACTGAAAAGCTAATGGAAAAATACGGTTTCACAATGACTCCGGAAGAAATGGCNNAGAATTAGCAAAGGATACAGTTCTTAGAATTCTGCAGCGGAAAGAAATAGTAGCCAAGAAAGCCGGATCTCGCTGGATTGTGTCTACTGAAAAATTTGCAGAATATCTTACCACAGGGATGCCCGAAAAAGAACAGCCATGGAAACGCGTAAAAGGGCAAAAATTGATTACTTGATAGAGAAACGAATTATTGAAGCGGGGTATAATCCTAATCGACAATTTTGGGCTATTTTAGAAAGGAATAGCTTTTCCTACCGTGGATAACAGCTATAATGTTTAAACAGGCAGCTAAGGCAAAGGCAAAGGCAAAGAAAAATTTGAGACTAGATGCAGAGATGACAAATACAGGTTCGTAGATATCTGGAAAAGTGTAAAAACTCAAGGAATTAGAACGGATATTCCATAGAATTCTGCAAATAGTTTAAAGTCCGTAGATATAAGATAGAATAAGAGGGCCCCCGTATTAAAGGATACCCTTTATTCAATCTTAACCCACTCTATTTGATAGCCTAATAGGGTAAGTACTTCTTCAACCTCAGAGTATTTTAATGTCCCTCTAATAAGCTTTGAACTGAAATTTTGGACAGTAGTATTGCGATTATATTTTTTATTCAGTTCATTGACTACTTGCGTCATGGTCCATCCACTCTTTATAATTAGCGCTTTAATATCTTCCTTTAACGGCATATTATATCTTTCCTTTCTA
>DPSW01000107.1:0-1684 GCA_003527145.1 Clostridiaceae bacterium
TACATGCTTTAAGTCAAGAATATTGCTTTTTTCATCCCTAGTCAGGATGCACCTCGGCCAAAGCTCCAGCAGCTTTTTCTTCATTTGCTTGGTCATATCCTCTCCAAACTCAGTAATAAACTGCTTCATAGATATCGTCTTCTTCATTTTATAATTCTTTTTCATCACCATAGTCTCCCTTTTACTTTATTTTTCTCCTATAATCGGACATACCCCCTAAACAGCTGTATTTCCGCACTTGACAGCACATATTCAAGTCTTACAAAAGCCGGAGATGGCAGTGCCGCCGAAGGCAATTTAAAGCTAAAAGCCACCTGCATGAAGGTGGCTTTTGTCATTTATATCTTAGATCTTAACAACATTAGCTGCTTGGGGTCCTTTGGGTCCTTGTTCTATTTCGAACTGCACCTTTTCCCCTTCCGTTAAGTTCTTATGAGCATCATCGCTCTGTATTGCTTTATAATGAACGAAAACATCCTTCTCGCCTTCAACTTCTATAAAGCCGTAACCCTTCTCCGAATTAAACCATTTTACTGTTCCTACCTTCATGAACCGTCCTCCTATAATTAAAACACTTCTAGCCATCATGATTTTGAAATCAATGATGTTTATTATTATATATATATTGTACCACAACCAGAAAAAAATATCCTGTCGATTGAAAAACTATACATTTTTGAGGATTTGGACAAACTTTGCAGATGTGGGAGACAAGGACACGCTTTTTAAAAAGCAAATACCTATGTTCCTTTTTGGGATGCTTTCCTCTAAGCTTACTTCAAACAGTATTTTTTTCTTCAAATACTCCTGAGAAAACTCCTTTACCACGCAGGATATGCCAAGGTTTATCCTGGAGAATTCCAGCAATAAATCATGGGAGCCAAGCTCGATCTCAGGCTTTATAGTTACGCCCTTTGACAGGAAATACCGTTCCACATATCTTCGTGAATTTGATTTCGGCTCCAGAAGTATGAGTGGGAAATGATTTAGTTCCTCCAGGCTTATAGGTTTGGAGAGCTTATCTCTGTATGCTTCTCCGCAGACAAAGATGTCATGTATGTCCATGGCTTTTATAATCTCTAAGGCAGGATCTTCTATGGGCAAATTACATATGGCGATATCGGTTTCCCCCGATTTTACCAATGCACAAAGCTCCAAAGTGGTGCTATTTATTATTTTAAGCTTTATATTAGAGTAGGCCTTATGGAATTTCTCCAGATAAGGCAGGAGGAAATAGCGGGAAATAGTATCTCCGACGCCTATCTTCAGCTCTCCTGATGATAGATTCTTCCATTCATCCAGCTTTTCTTCCCCTTTGGAAATAAGGTTGATGGCCGAGTTTATATACTCAAAAAGCATGCTGCCTTCATTTGTAAGTATTACCCCCCTGGAGGTCCGTGTAAAAAGCCTGAGTCCCAGCTCCCTCTCCAGCTGCATTATAGACTGGCTCACGGCAGGTTGAGTCATAAAAAGTATGGATGCAGCCTTTGAAAGGCTTTTTTGTTTTGCTACCTCACAAAAAATTTTGTATAGCTCCAGCTTAACCATGATATAATTTCTCCTTATATCTATTATAAAAGATATTTATTTTACTTATATCATATAATAGTATATAGTACAAGTATAGAATGCATATTAACAGTTAGAACAAATTTAAGGGGAGATTTTGAATGGAAAGAATGGT
>DPSW01000107.1:1691-3701 GCA_003527145.1 Clostridiaceae bacterium
TCCATTACCGTGGATGCCGTGTTAAAGGCTTCAGAGATAGAAGGCTTTCCCATATTGGATAGAGATGTGATAGCAGTGACTGAATCCGTAGTAGCCCGTGCTCAGGGCAATTATGCAGGCATTGATGCCATCACCAAGGATATACATGGAAAATTTGGCGACGATACTATAGGTGTAATTTTTCCTATTCTTAGCCGGAATCGCTTTGCCATATGCTTGAGAGGCATAGCAAAAGGCGCAAAGAATATTGTTCTGATGTTCAGTTATCCGTCCGATGAGGTGGGCAACAATTTGGTGGATATAAATGTTTTAGACATAAAGGGAGTAAATCCTTGGACCGATGTGCTGACCGAAAAGGAGTTCAGAGACTATTTCGGCTACAACAAGCATACCTTTACAGGTGTCGATTATATAGAATATTACAAATCCATAGCAGAGGAATATGGCGTACCATGCGAGATAATATTCTCCAACGATCCCAGAACCATATTGAATTATACCAAAAGCGTGCTTGCCTGCGATATCCATACAAGAGCAAGGACCAAGAGGATTCTCAAGGAAAACGGAGGAGAAAAAATCTATGGCCTGGAGGATATTCTGACTGCCTCAATAGACGGCAGCGGGTACAATGACAAATACGGCTTATTAGGCTCCAATAAAGCTACGGAGAACAGCATCAAGCTTTTCCCCAGGGATTGCCAGCCCATAGTTGAAAAAATACAGGAGATGCTTTTTGAGAAGACAGGGAAGAAGGTTGAAGTCATGGTCTATGGGGATGGAGCCTTCAAAGATCCGGTGGGCAAAATATGGGAACTGGCCGACCCGGTAGTTTCTCCCGGATATACATCCGGCCTTGAGGGCACACCCAATGAGATCAAGCTGAAATATATAGCAGATAACAATTTCGCCCATTTAAAGGGTGAAGAATTGAAGAAGGCCATATCCGAATATATAAAGAATAAGGAAACAGATCTGAAGGGCAAAATGGAGACCCAAGGCACTACTCCGAGAAGGCTCACAGACCTTATCGGTTCCCTTTGCGATCTGACTTCCGGCAGCGGAGACAAAGGCACGCCCATTATATACATCCAGGGCTATTTCGACAACTATACAAAGTAGAAATAAGAATCAACGGGACGGTTATTGTTGCTTCTAAGTAAAAGCAAAAATAACCGTCCCCAATGCTTTTTTCTATATGAAATCATGTTTTTTAAAGTAGATGAGACATATGGCTACAACAATCCCGCTGAGCAAAAATGCGAAGGGATAGCCCATAACCCAGCCAAGCTCGGGCATATATTTGAAGTTCATGCCATACCAGCCTGCGATAAGGCTCAAAGGCAGAAATATTGCAGTTATCACGGTAAAAAGCTTCATGATCTTGTTCAGGTTTATATCCACCTGGGCCTGGTATGCCTCCCGGACTTGGGTTATATAATCCCTGAGATTTAAAACATTTCTATTCAATCTCTCCATCCTATCCTTAAGTATGGTGAAGTACCTTATGGATTTTTCATTTATCAGCCCATTTTCGTTCTCTTCCAGGCCTTCGGCGATATCCAGAAGAGGCTCATAATATCTCTTGAGAAAAAGAAGCTGCTTCTTAAGGCTCACGATATCCATTATATAATCCCTGTTCTCCCCTTTTATTACCAGCTCTTCTATATCCGATATATCCTCCTCTATATCCTTCAGTATCTCATTATCCGACGCAGTCAGCCTGTCCAAAAATATATAGAGTATCCTCTCCAGATCTATACTGTTTCCGTCTATTTCATCTTTCACAGCCTTTATCATATCTGAGCTGCTGTCTTTTGTCACAAAGATTAGGTAATTAGAGGTCAGATAGAAATTCAGCTCCGAAGCCAGAATAAAATCTTTTTCTTTATTGATGATATTTATCACGCCAAAGCTGAAACTTTCATATACCTCAAGCCTTGGCACCTGATTATTGGATAAGCATTCATCTATGGTTCGGGAATTAAAATTAAAAAATCCATTAGCATTTAC
>DPSW01000374.1:0-9068 GCA_003527145.1 Clostridiaceae bacterium
CATGGATGCTCTTCATTTTTTCCGAGGAATCCATGGTGAAAATAGCAAAGATATCCTAAGCCATGTGCCGCAGGTTCGACTCCTACTAGGTGCATCAAATGAAGCAGGTACGAAGTATTGAACAGTTTTATTGGACTGTCCAGTATTTTGTACCTTTTCCTTATCCCCAAAGTTTGTGTTTATAGGCTTTTGAACATCCTTGTCCAGGTTTATGTTGAACTGGCTTTCTTCTCATTATATTGCAATTCAAACTTGTTTGGTGTTTTGTAATTCAATGTGCTGTGTGGTCTTTCCATATTATAAAAACGAATGTAGTTATCAACACTTTCGTAGAATTGCCGCTCTGATTTGTAGATAGTGCGGTAGAGTTCCTTCTCTTTCATAGATGCACCCTGCTTTTTAACAAGAAAGTGGTGTGTTTTTCATTTTTGACCGGAACAGTCCGGTAAACATTTATGATTGAGCCTACCCGTCTTTTGCCAGTATCAAAAACCTTTCATACAATGTAAGTGTTTTTCAGTACCTTGTTCCGTTATAATAATATCGAAAGCAAAGGAGGTATTTTCTATGAAACAGGCAATTCTGGAGATTGAATCTCTGCGAAAATATTATGGCAGACAGGAAAACCAGACAAAGGCACTGGACGGCATCTCTTTCAAGGTGCTGCCCGGTGAATTCCTTGGCATTATGGGTGCCAGCGGATCAGGAAAATCCACACTGCTCAACTGCATTGCCACGGTCATTCGCCCCACAGAGGGACACATTTTGATGGGCGGTGTGGAGGTTGGTGCGCTAAAAGGCAGTAAGCTGGCAGATTACAGGGGGAAAGAAATCGGATATCTGTTTCAAAACTTTGAATTGCTGGACAACTTAACGGGTCAGGAGAATATTCTTTTACCCCTTGGCATCCATGGAGTGACTGAAAAAGAGGGAAATAAGCATCTGAGGGAGTTGACGGAGTATTTCGAAATCACCGACGTAATGAATAAATTTCCCTCTCAAATGTCTGGCGGCCAAAAACAGCGTGTAGCAACGGCCCGGGCTCTTATTCTTAATCCCCAAATTATCCTTGCAGATGAGCCTACCGGCGCACTGGATTCTAAAAACGCTCGTATATTGATGGAAAAGCTGGCTGGTCTTAACCGCATGCAGCAGTCCACTATTCTAATGGTTACCCACGATTCCAACGCGGCCAGTTTCTGCAGCCGGATTCTCTTTATACAGGACGGTGTCATTTTCCATGAACTGCGCCGAAAAGTGCCGAATGAGACACAGCAGCTGTTTTATGAACGTATTCTTGCAGTCATGGCACAATTGGGGGGAGGAAGTGCAAATGTTCTTTGATCTTGTGCGCCGCAATAGCAAGCGGAACCGACGGGAAAATGGGCTTTTTTTCTCATCGCTTTTGGCGGCT
Source organism: Clostridiaceae bacterium (assembly GCA_003527145.1). Taxonomy (GTDB): domain Bacteria; phylum Bacillota; class Clostridia; order Lutisporales; family Lutisporaceae; genus Lutispora. The sequence goes on from DPSW01000374.1 coordinate 1,415, forward strand.
ATTGTGGCCTTTTACATCATCCTCTCGCTGCCGAATCAGGGGGTTATGGGATTTCTTAAGGAGATGGAGAGCGGTGCTGTGGATAGACTTTTGAGCCTAATCCCAGCCTTCTATGCGGTAACATTGTTCATGCTCTTTTTTCTCATTTATTTTGCAAGCAGATACCAACTGGAGCGCCGGAGCCATGAGCTGGGAATGTACTTGATGATGGGCATGCGCCGTTCCAAATTGTTTTTTATGCTTCTGGCAGAAGATCTGTGGAGCAGTCTTCTATCAATTTTCGTAGGTATCCCGGTGGCAGTGCTGCTTTCGGAGGTTATCAGCCTTGTTACAGCGCGGGTGGTGGGCATTGGCATTTTGGGACAGCAGTCCACCTTTTCTCTCTCGGCTGTCCTTTGGACGATGGCAGGTTTTTTGCTTATTAAACTAGCTGCGTTTCTTCTGCTCAGCGGAAAATTTGCTTCCACAGAGATTGGCACTTTGCTTTCCGCGACCCCAGAAGGCGCAAAGAAGCAGCGGTCAGCGATGCTTTATCGAATTGCATTGGTCATCGGTGTATTGCTTTTGGTGACAGCATATATACTGGCAATTAGCGGTGAAGCGTGGTATTCGCTGGCTGTTATGGGAATGACTTTATCAATGGGCATTGCTGGAACTTTGTTGCTGTTTTTCGGTTTGCGAACGGTGCTGGATACTTTGGCAAAACGTCAAACGGGCAAATCCGGGTTGGGCGTGTTCACGTTCCGACAGCTGCAGGAGAATGTAATTGGTCAACCGATTTCCCTGGCTGTCAGCTCTCTTTTAATTCTGGGGGCGCTGTGCTTCTTTGGCTACGGTGTTTCCATGACACTGTACTACGGTAGTGATGACACCCACACGCTGGATTATACTTTTCAAGATGCAGAAAATCCTCTGGCGATTCCTGAAAGACTGAAAAATTTGGGATTGGATGACTGCTTTGAATCCATTTTTGATATGCGCATTGGTCATATTCTCAGTGGAGATGACAATGAAGGAGAAACGCTCGGTATGGATGAGGTGCTGGCGCTGATAGAGCAGGAGCCGGATTCTTCCGTGAAGTCTGATCTTTTGGGCCAATACAACAACCTTAACAATCCTTACGTCATTTCCCTCTCGGGTTATAATCAGCTTTTGGCTGCGGCAGGCGAGCCGACAATCACGCTAAACAACAATCAGGCGGTCATTTATGGCTATGCTGCCTTTACAAATAGAGAAAAAGCGGAACTAATAAACCGCGTGCTCTCGCAGAAGCCGGAAGTAGTAGTCAATGGCGAACGCTTACAGCTATCAGGCACCCTACAGACCAGAAATCCTGTAACGGATCGATCTATTACGCTTTACTTTGCCCTAATCGTTCCGGATGAGGCCTTTGACCGATTGGCAGACAAATCGTATACCCATTATTGGAATGCAGTATTATCTCACCAGTTCGTACAGGAAAACGGGCTAATGCAGGCCATTCAACAGGTAAATCAAAAGCTGGATACAACAGGTATCCACTATGAAAGCTATCTGCAGAGTATGGGACGGCAGCTTTTTTATCAGGTCTCTTCCAGCTATCTCACGCTGTACCTTGCGGTTATTTTCCTTGTCATAGCCAATACAGCCATTGGAATGCAATTCTTAACACAGCAGCGCAAGACCGGACGACGTTACCAAACACTGGTGCGGCTTGGCAGCCATTATGAGGCACTCTGCCTTTCCGCAAAGCACCAAATCCAGTGGTTCTTTGCCTTACCTGCGGTGGTTGCAGCAGTAGGAAGCCTGTTCGGCGTTCGGGCTTTATTCTCCGGATTTTTGTCGCCGGATATGGCGGAAAGTATTCCGGGGCTCTATCGCATCGCTTTTGTGATACTTTTTCTGCTTTGTGTGGTAGAATATGGGTATATGCTGGTCGTGACACGAGCCAGTTCAAAATATATTTTGACACAGATGGAAGCGAATCGGGAAGAATAAAGAAAGGAGGGAGCTGCCATTAAGAAAATTGTTATTGTGGAAGATGATCCATTTATGCGGGAGGAACTGTGTGAAATTTTTGAGAAGGATGGGTATCCGGTTGATTGCATTGCAGAATTTGACCATGTAGTGGACGAAATTATACAGGCGGCTCCCGGCCTTGTCTTACTTGACATTAATCTACCCGGAATCAGCGGCTTTGATATTTGCCGGGAGCTGAAGTGTAGAGCCATGTTGCCTGTCTTGGTGCTGACCTCTCGTGATCAAATGAAAGACGAACTCCATGCGCTGCATTTGGGGGCGGACGAGTATTTGGCGAAACCCTGCCGGAAAGAACGCCTGCTTGCACGTGCCGCTAACCTGCTCCGACGATATGAGGGGCGCAGCCAGTTGCGTCCCGGTATGGACTTTTTATTAGATAGCCAAACCTATGCGTTGTATATTCATGATCAATCCGTGGTGCTTCCACAGAATCAGGGCAGATTACTGGAGGTTTTTTTAGCTCACCCTGATGAGCTTGTAACCAAAGAAACACTTTGTATGGCGCTATGGGGAACAACAGAGTATATTGATGAAAATGCTTTGCAGGTGAATTTGAGCCGGTTGAAAAAGACAATGAAAGAGCTGGCAATGGCACAGCAGATCGAGACGGTGCGCGGGCTCGGCTATCGGCTGATAGCCAAGGAGAAGAGAGATGAAACATAATTTTCTATGCATCTTAAAAAAATATGCAGTCTGGTTGCTGCTCTTGATAGGAGTCAATCTTCTATACGCTTTGGCACTGTGGCTTTCAGAAAGCGAAGTGTTTCTACGGCTTTGGCTTGTGCTTGCGCTCAGTTCGCTGTTGATATTTTTAACGGCACTATTCTTTGCCTGGCGTGTGGACAAACAACGAGAAACAGCTTTTCAGGAGTTCATCAATCATCCGGATGAAATGACTGAAGCCAAAATGCTGCGTCTTGTCAGCCGGCAGGATGGTGAGCTTGTTCGGCACCTTGGAACCCTGCTTCGGGAAAACGAGCAGGCTAAGCGGATTTTGATTACACAAATGAATGACTATGAGGAATATGTGGAATCTTGGGCACACGAGATTAAAACGCCGCTTTCTCTTTTGATCTTTCTTCTGGACAATCGCAGGGATGAGTTGACGCCTGTCGTCTATCAACGACTCGACTATGTACGCTCGCAGATGCAGGGACTGGTTGAGCAAATGCTCTACTATGCAAGGCTCAAGGGCAAGCAAAAAGATTACCTATTTGAATCGCTGTCCCTTACAGAATGCTGTGAGGAAGCGTTGGAGATTTTTCAACCTTTGCTCAAGGAAAAGGGCTTTCAAATCATAAAAGTATTGCCGCCGCTTTTTGTTCTCTCTGACTACCGGGGGCTACTGTTTATCATAAACCAAATACTCAGTAATGCCGTTAAATATACGAAGAGCACAGGAATACCGGAGCTGCATGTAACGGCGGCACAAAATGAGCGAGGGGTTATTCTTTGCATCCGGGACAATGGGATTGGCGTGCAGCCGTGGGATTTACCATTTTTGTTTGANNCTTTACCGGTGATACCGGTAAAGACAGAAAAAAGGCAACTGGCATGGGGCTGTATCTCGCAAATGAAATGGCAAAGGATTTGAAGATTGAACTGGATATCCGTTCGAAGCCGCTAAAGGGCACTGAAATAATTATTCTTTTTCCGATTATCGATGCGTAGAGCAAAGTATAAGACATAATGGAGAAGAATAAGAAATCTTTTTTGCATTGTTTTCACATATATGTTGAAAAAGTTAAACCTCAGCGATGGCTGGGGTTTATATACTTATATATAATATCTATACATCATGGAGAAATCATAGATAAACAAAATATTGGAAAACGGCTTATTATGCTATTATTATGGATGATTGATAGTAAAATTATATATCTATGAAGAGTGTTGATCAAGAAAGGAAGGTTTTTATGAAAAGATTCATAGCATTTTTAGTTATCGTTGTAATGCTTTTGCCCTTGAATGTATTTGCAGAAGTAAAAACTCAGAGCTATTCAAACGCTCCTTCCAGCTCGGGAGAAAGAGTGATGGTAATCGATGAAGATAACTTAGGATATCCTTCCGTATACACCGTATCTCCCAGAGGAAGAGGATATCTGCTTACAAGCTTTATATTTGATACTTTGACCTGGAAGGACGATAAGGGTGTTGTTCCCATGCTGGCAAAGAGCTGGTTAGTATCAAATGACAACCTGATATGGACCTTTTATCTTGCCGGGAATGCAAAGTTCACCGATGGCAAGCCTGTCACCGCCAAAGATGTAAAATTCTCTTACGAGTATATGATGAAGCATCCTCACCAGTGGGTTAATCTTAACATGATAAAAGAAGTCAATGTGATGGGGGACTACGTTGTACAGATATCGTTGAAGGAAGTATATGCGCCTTTCATCACAGATGTTGCAGGAAATGTCCCTATAATGCCTATGCATATATGGAAGGATGTAAATGAGCCGCAAAAATTCAATTCAGACAAGGCAGTCATAGGATCCGGTCCTTTTAAGCTGACCAAGTACGATAAGGATGCGGGTACATACATATATGAAGCCAACAAGGATTATTTCTTAGGCTCTCCTGTAGTAGATAAGCTGATATTCACTGCCNNACGAATTGGGAGCAGCTCAAAAGCTTAAATACGGAGAAGCTCTGGCAATGAAGCAGGATAGCGATTTAAAGGTCATGGAAGGCCCGGGCTTATGGGTCTACAGGATGTATTTTAATTTTGACTTGCCTGAATTCAACAGCAAAGAGGTCAGACAGGCCTTATACTACGCCATCGACAGAGCATCAATCGTCAGCAAAGTGCTGAAAAACGGCGGGATACCCGGCAACCCGGGACATATACATCCGGATTCCCAATGGTATTCTGAGGTAAAGGACTATGAATATAGCAAGACCAAAGCTGCGGCTTTGCTGGATGGCATAANNTAAATGCTAAGGATACCAATAAAGACGGCATCAGAGAATACAAAGGCAAGAAAATGGAATATGAGCTTTTGACTACCGATGATAAAGTCGGAGAGGCAGAAATGGTAAAAGGCTACCTGGGCATGATCGGGATCAAGCTCAATGTCAAGGCAGTGGATCAGAAGAGTGTAGATGCCTTGATCAAGGACGGAAAGTTCCAATTGGCTCTAAACGGCCATGGCTCCTTTGGAGGGGACCCTGTGCTTTTAGCCCGGTTTGTAAGCAAGGACGTAAACATAGGCTCCACTCCTTCGGTAACGGCACAGGGAGGCAAGCAATGGAGCAATAGGGAATTTGATAAGGTATTTGAAGAGCAGCTGAAGGATTTGAACAGCGCAAGCAGATATAAGAAGGTTGGACGATTGCAGCAGATAATAGCAGAAGAGCTTCCCACATTGACTTTATATTATAGAAAGATCACCTTTGCTTATGATCCGGGTAAATTAAACGGGTGGTTTTTTACCAAAGACGGAGTGGCTATTGCTGTACCTACAGCCCAAAACAAGCTGGTTTATATAAGGGGCACTTGGGGCAAATAATTTCTGAAAGGTTTTGATATGAAATCTGTAAAATCTTTGTCGCGGGTTGTGATTGAGAACTTAATATTTTTTATTGTGCTTGTCGTATTGAGCTTTCTTCTTCCGAGGCTTATTCCCGGCAGCCCTATATACGGGCTTGCAGATAATACCCATGTGCTTAACATGAGTGTGCCGGAAGAAGTGCTCTCAAGATACAAGGAATATTATGCACCGGAAAAGACTCTTGCTGAGCAGTTTATTCTAAATGTTGAACAATTGCTCAAGGGAAATCTGGGCTATTCCTTTCACTTTGGATTGCCGGTGTCAGACATCATAAAGGGGAGAATAGGATGGACGCTGCTGCTTTCTATCAGCGCCATCCTTATTTCTACGATGATCGCAGTTTCCATGGGCATAAAAGCAGCTATGAAAAAAGGCAGCTTTATGGATAAGCTTTTAGTGTTTCTGGTCATATTGATGGAGGCTGTCCCCATATTCCTTTTCGGACTGTTGATCCAGATGGCCTTTGCATATAAGCTCAGGCTATTTCCGGCACAGGGGGCTTATTCTATAGGCATGGATCATGAAACACCGGGTTTTTTCATGGATGCCTTGAAGCACAGTGTTCTCCCTTTGATGGCTTTGACTTTTTCTCAAACACCTTCTTTTTTATTGTTGGTCAGGAATACTGCAATAAGAGTAAAAAAGGAGCCCTACGTAGAAATGGCTGTATATAATGATATAGATGAAAAAACTATAAAATATAAGTATATTGTAAAGAATTGCTTGCCAGAGCTAATAGGCAAGCTTAATATACACATCATATATGCAATTGTCGGTACATTGTTTATAGAAGTGATATTTTCATATCCGGGAATGGGGGAGCTTATGAAGATTGCAGCAGGGGCTAGGGATTATTGCCTGATACAGGGTATCTTCTTATTGACGGGTCTGTACGGGATAGCGGTTAATATTATTTTAGGATTTTTGACAAATATCATATTCCCGAGGATGAGAGCATGAATAAGGCTGCTTTGCTTATAGCCTTGATAATGTTGCTGATAAGCCTTCTATCCCCCTATATCGCTCCTTATGACCCTGAAGATTTCAGCTTTGACAGTCTTATGCCCCCGGATGAAGAGCATATACTGGGCACTAATTCCCTTGGTCAGGATTTGTTTTCCCAGCTGTTATACGGATTCAGGTTCAGCACCATAATAGCCCTGGTTTCTGCTTTCATATCCACATTCATAGGCACTGTATTGGCCATGTTATGCTCCTATTATGGGGGGTGGGTTGAGGCCTTCATAATGAAGCTGACGGATTTTTTTCTCATCATCCCCGAAATAATCGTGATAATGCTCTTTTCTGTTTTTGCAGGGCCGGGTTTATATAATATAATAGCTGCCATAGCGCTTTTTTCCTGGAGCAAGGTAACCCGAATACTTCGAACCAAATCCAATCTTGCTATAAAGGACGAAGGAGCCCAATACACTTTGCTCCTCAAAGGAAATCTTGCTGATGTGATGAGAAAGATTTGGCCTCAAATATATCCTGCCGCGGCTACGATGTTTGTGCTCCAATGCAGTAAGGCAATACTATACGAAGCCAATCTGTCATTTCTCGGCATAGGAGACCCTACGGTCAAGTCCTGGGGAAGGCTTATAAGGCAGGCTATGGACTATGAAGGATTATTTTTCGAGGGGGCTTACCTCTGGTGGCTCCTTCCGCCTATCGCATGTATAGTAATATTTGTGGGAGCCATGTCATTAATATCTTTTGATATGAATAAGGAAACAATTAGGTAGGTTTTAATATATGGAGATTTTAAGAGTAGAAGCCCTGACTGCTTATTATGAAGGGAAAAACTCAAAAAAATTTTATTACCCGGATTTCACTATTGGAAAAGGACGGTGCCTTTGCATAANNTTATTAAAGGCACTTTTTAAGAAGGATTTTGAAGGAAAAGCAGACTATAAAAGCGCTCAGTTGGTGGGAAAGGATATAAGAAGCTATGGAAGAGATATCTATAGAGTCGTTTCTTTTATGCCCCAGTTTTCTCAAAATGCATTAAATCCAAGCTTGACTGTTGAAAGCCATGGGAAGGATGTTCCGGGATATAACAGGGAAGGATTTTTAGAAAT
>DPSW01000374.1:9074-10074 GCA_003527145.1 Clostridiaceae bacterium
CTGAGCGGAGGAATGAAGCAGAGGATAGTCATGCTGCTGGGTTTTTTAAAAAGCCCCAGCTTGTATGTGATGGATGAGCCTTCAACGGCAATAGATGCTTTGACTCTCAAGCTTATATTGGATTTTCTGAGAGGGATGAAGGAGAAGGGCATAAGCATTCTTATGGTAACCCATGACTTTGGCTTTTCAAAGCATATTGCCGACGAGCATATAATATTGCAGGTGTTGTCATGAATAAGGTTTTAGAATTTAAGGGCGTCAGCAAGAGCTATGGCGGATATAAAGTTTTGGAAGACTTGAGCTTTTCCATTGAGAAGGGGTCTATAGCTGCGTTGATAGGGGAAACAGGAAGCGGCAAATCTACCATAGCCAGATTGGCCGTCGGCTTAGAAAGACCGGACAAAGGAGAAATACTGCTCATGGGAAAATCCGTAGGGCTTCTGAAAAAACGCGGCTTTTGCGATTGCGCCTCTATCCAGTATATATTTCAAGATGCTTATGGAGCTCTTGAGGATGGATATAGGGTAGAGCAAATATTATCGGAGCCCATAAGGATATGCAAAAGAAGGGGCCGCGAGGAAATATATTCTCCGGAACAAGCCTTGTCAATGGCAGGATTAGGAGATTATGAATATTGGAAAGGGATGAAGGCCGCGGCACTAAGCGGAGGTCAAAGGCAAAAGCTCTCAATAGCCCGAGCTTTGATACCAAAGCCGGATATTTTGATAACCGATGAAAGTACAGCAATGCTGGACACAAAATCCTCCCAAGAAGTATTCGAAATATTGAGGGAAATATGTATAGGCTATGGATTGAGCGTTATCGCAATTACCCATCAAAGGCATATCATCGATAACTCATGCGATAAAGTTATGGTACTGCGCGGAGGAAGAATAATTGAGGAGGGACCGTCAGATATCGTTATGAAATTTCCCTCTGAAGACTATGCCAAGGAGCTTATAGCTTGTATGAATATATTTGTGGGGGTTTAGAGATGATT
>DPSW01000449.1 GCA_003527145.1 Clostridiaceae bacterium
CCGACCTTTCCTATATTATCACAGGCATTTCAGCTTGTCAACATGGTAAATTTTGACCCCCTCTGAAGCTTGCTGCAATAGTGTGTGCAAAAAATAGTATATCATAATTTTATATGCGAGTAAATATTTTTTTATATTTTTCTACATTTTTTATGTGGGATTTTCATTCATATTATATATAGAATTTACTCCATCATATATAGACAGATTTATCAGTTTTGATTCATCCTGATATATTTCTTCCACCTTGTCACAGACAGCATTTATTTCGGATTGATTTAGCGGCCTTATGGATAAAAAGAACACATCCTTTGAATCTTCGCTATCTCCCACTATCATATTTCCGTCAAAGCCTGCCAAGCCTTCGCCGCTGTCAAAGTTTATATTTCTTATTTCAATCTTCCCATATTTCTCCGGCTCAGCTATAATGATCCTATCCTTGTCGATCCCTTTCTCTTTGCTCATTTGAACCTTCCTCTCTAAATTGACATCTGTTTTTATGCTTCCCCGCATTTTTTCAATAATTCTTCCCAGCTTTCGTCCACATGCTTTTGAATCTTTTGTATTAAATGAAGATTTTTTTCTTTGAACAAATGCATAAATCTATTCTGAGGCTTTAAATACTCCTCCACGCTCAACTTTTTTCTCGGCTTATAAGTAAGCTTCCAGTTTCCGTCCTCTATTTCGTATAGAGGCCATATGCATGTATCCACTGCAAGCTTGCAGATTTTCATCAAATCAGGCGTATTATATCTCCAGCCTCTTGGACACGGCGCCAAAACATTGAGAAAGGCCGGTCCTTTTTTATATATGGCCTTCTCTGATTTCAGATACAGATCTTTAAAATCCGCTGTCAGTGTCGTCTGCGCCGTATAGGGAATGTTGTGAGCTGCCATTATCTGGGTCAAGTCCTTGTTAAATTGCTGCTTGCCCTGCAGCACATCACCGGCGGGGCTCGTCGTGGTGTCTGTGTATATGGGAGTCCCCGAAGACCTTTGAATACCCGTATTCATGTATGCCTCATTGTCATAGCATACATATACCATGTCATGTCCTCTTTCCATAGCTCCGGATAAGGATTGAAGGCCTATATCATAGGTCCCTCCGTCTCCGCCGAATGCAATGAACTTATACTCCCCCTTTATCTTTCCTTTTCTTTTAAGCGCATTATAGGCGGCTTCCGCACCGCTTATTGTAGCCCCTGCATTTTCGAAGGCGCTATGTATGAAGGAATCCTTCCAGGCGGTATAGGGATAAAGAAATGTGGAAACCTCCAAGCATCCTGTAGCAGCGCCGCATACTGCGTGATCTTCAGGTTTTAAAGCTCTCAGCACCCCTCTTACAGCAACGGGAGCACCGCAGCCTGCGCACATTCTATGCCCTCCGGTCAATCTCTCCGGCTTGTTCATTACTTCCTTTAAACTATATGCCATAACTGTCCCTCCTATTCTTTTAATCCTAAATATCTGTATGTATCTTTAGCGCTGCCTTTTTTCATTATCTCCATAAGGTCATCGTATACCTTTTTTATGTCATCGGTTTTCACGTCTCTGCCTCCCAGGCCATAGATATAATTTACAACGGGAATATCATGCGCCTTCCCATATAAAGCTGACTTGATCTCTGCAGCCAAGGGCCCGCCAACGCCGGAAAGGCTTTCTGCCTTATCCATTACTGCCAAAGCTTTGAGATTTTTTAGAGCGCCTGCGATTTCATCTGCAGGGAAAGGCCTGAACACCCTGATTTTCAACAGACCTGCCTTTATACCCGCCTCCCGCAATTCGTCTACAACTGCTTTTGCGGTTCCGGCAGTTGAGTTTACAACAACTATTCCTACTTCCGCATCCTCCAGCTTATATGCTTCAAATAAATCGTATTGTCTTCCTGTCAGCTTANNTTCGCAACATCCAGTATGACCTTCTTCGCGTTGATCATGGATTGAGCCTGCTGTCTTTTCTGCTCAAAGGTGTGAGAAGGCAAAGATAGAGGACCTACAGCTATAGGTTCCTTTTCATTAAGAAGATAGTGCTCAGGGTTATACTTGCCTACAAAGTCTTTAACCGCTTCGTCTTGCAAAAGCTCAATATTTTCAACTGCATGGCTTGTAATAAAGCCGTCCTGGCATATCATTACCGGAAGCTGTACATCCTCATGCTCTCCTATTCTCACTCCTTGTATAAAGTTGTCATAAGCTTCCTGGTTAGTTTCTGAATATATCTGTATCCATCCGGAATCTCTTGCGCCCATAGAGTCGCTGTGATCATTATGGATATTCAGAGGACCTGATAAAGCCCTGTTTACACAGGCCAAAGTAATAGGAAGCTTCATGGCCGAAGCAATATAGAGCATTTCCCACATGAGTGCCAAACCGTTGGCAGAAGTTGCGGTCATAGTCCTGGCTCCTGCAGCCTGCGCTCCTATACAAGCAGACATAGCACTGTGCTCCGACTCAACAGGCACAAATTCTGTGTCTACGTTACCGTTGGCAACGAACTGTGAAAAATATTGGGGTATTTCTGTGGAAGGCGTGATGGGGAAAGCGGCTACTACATCTGGGTTTATCTGCTTCATTGCCAGAGCAATGCTTTCATTTCCGGATAACCTTTCTCTTATACCCATTTTCAAACCTCCTCTGCATC
>DPSW01000028.1:0-156 GCA_003527145.1 Clostridiaceae bacterium
AGGTAAAGCTTTGAGAGGCAATACCATAACATATGGTGAATACGGATTGAAGGCTGTTGAGCCTGCTTGGATTACAAGCAATCAGATAGAAGCTGCCAGAATTGCCATGACAAGATATATAAAAAGAGGCGGTCAGGTTTGGATAAAGATATTCCC
>DPSW01000028.1:180-7126 GCA_003527145.1 Clostridiaceae bacterium
AAAACCGGGAAGAGTATTATTTGAAATTGCGGGTGTATCTGAGGAGGTTGCACGAGAGGCTATGAGATTGGCTATGCATAAACTGCCCGTAAAGTGCAAATTCGTAACCCGTCAGGAAACTGAGGAAGTGGGTGAAGGTAATGAAGGCTAATAAGATCCGAGAAATGTCATCAAACGAACTAGAACAAAAGCTTTTAGAACTCAAAGGTGAACTTTTTAATTTACGGTTTCAAATGGCTACCGGTCAGTTGGAAAACCCTATGAAGGTCAAAGATGTTAAAAAGTCTATTGCACGTGTAAAGACTATTCTCAGGGAAAAGGAACTCAAAGATGTAGAGAACAAATAGTCGAGAGGAGGTTTAGTCTGTGGAAAGAGGTAACAGAAAGACAAGGACCGGAAAAGTAGTCAGCGATAAGATGGATAAAACAATAGTTGTTGCCATTGAGACGCTGGTACGACATCCGTTATATAAAAAATCTATAAAAAGAACAACAAAATTTAAAGCTCATGACGAAAACAATGAGTGCAAAATTGGCGATAGAGTTACAATAATGGAAACAAGGCCTTTAAGCAAAGAGAAAAGATGGAGACTTGTTGAGATAATTGAGAGAGCAAAGTAAATTCCGAAAGGAGGGTTTTGAATGATTCAACAGGAATCGCGCTTAAGAGTAGCAGACAATTCAGGCGCAAAGGAACTATTGTGCATCCGCGTAGTAGGCGGTTCATTGAGGAGATATGGAAACATTGGAGATATAATAATTGCTTCTGTTAAAGATGCAACGCCAGGTGGTGTTGTTAAAAAAGGCGAGGTTGTAAAAGCCGTAATAGTAAGAAGCAAGAAGGGTTTGAGAAGACCGGACGGCAGCTATATAAAGTTTGATGAAAATGCAGCCGTGATAATAAAAGATGACAAGCAACCAAAGGGGACACGTATATTCGGACCTGTTGCAAGGGAGCTTAGGGAAAAAGACTTTATGAAGATCATATCCTTAGCACCTGAAGTGCTCTAAAGGAGGTGGCATTATGGAAGCTAAAAAATTGCATGTAAAAAAGGGAGATACAGTAGTCGTAATCTCCGGTAAAGATAAAGGCAAAAAGGCAAAGGTGCTTGTTGGACTTCCAAAGGACGGCAAGGTTATAGTGGAAGGCGTAAACATGAGCACTAAGCACAAGAAACCATCTCAAAAAGTTCAGCAAGGCGGCATAATACACCAGGAATCACCTATATTTGCTTCCAAAGTTATGCTTTGGTGCGATAAGTGCAAAAAAGGTGTAAGAGCAGGCAAGAGAATATTGCAAGATGGAACAAAAGTAAGATACTGCAAGAGCTGCGGTGACATGTTAGATAAATAAAAGGCTCTGAAAGGAGGTAAAATAATTGGCTAGGCTTAAAGAAAAGTACTTGAATGAAGTAGCTCCTGCTATGATGCAGAAGTTTCAATATAAAAGCGTGATGCAGATCCCAAAGCTTGAAAAGGTTGTTTTGAATATGGGTTTGGGAAATACTAAGGACAATGCAAAGGGTCTTGATGCTGCTGTATCGGAATTAGCTCTGATAGCAGGTCAGAGACCGGTAGTAGTAAAGGCTAAGAAATCAGTTGCTGCTTTTAAAGTTAGAAAAGGCATGAATATCGGCGCTAAGGTAACTTTAAGAGGAGACAGAATGTTTGAATTTGTTGATAAACTATTCAACGTTTCATTACCCAGAGTAAGAGACTTCAGAGGTTTATCGACAAAATCCTTCGACGGCAGGGGAAATTACGCATTGGGCATAAAAGAACAACTTATTTTCCCGGAAATTGAATATGATAAAGTGGATCAAATCAGAGGAATGGACATAATTTTTGTTACAACTGCAAATACCGATGAAGAGGCAAGAGAACTGCTGAGACTCCTCGGAATGCCTTATGCAATTTAGTGGATAGGAGGGAAAAATGTGGCAAAAAAATCTATGGTATTAAAGCAACAAAGAACTCCGAAGTTCTCTACCAGGGCTTACAATAGATGCAAGATTTGCGGCAGACCCCACGGATACTTAAGAAAATTCGGAATTTGCCGTATATGTTTCAGGGAATTAGCATACAAAGGACAGATACCAGGAGTGAAAAAAGCCAGCTGGTAAGCGTTATCGTAAAGGAGGTAAGAAATATGGTTATATGCGACCCAATTGCTGATATGCTAACAAGAATAAGGAACGCAAACACTGTAAAACATCACACAGTCGATGTTCCTTTATCAAATATAAAAAAGGCTATGGCCGAAATTCTTTTAGAAGAAGGATATATAAAATCCTTTGAGATAATTGATGATGGCGCACAGGCAATGATCAGGATCACATTGAAATATACCCCCAACAAAGGCAAAGTTATCACCGGACTCAAGAGAATAAGCAAGCCCGGGCTAAGGGTTTATGCAAAGAGAGATGAAGTTCCCAAGGTATTAGGCGGCTTAGGCATAGCTATAATATCAACTTCAAAGGGAATCATGACTGATAAGAATGCCAGACTGGAAGGTTTGGGCGGAGAAGTACTTTGCTACGTATGGTAGCAGATCTTCATAACAGGAGGTGGAAAAATGTCTAGGATAGGTAAACTACCTGTATCAATTCCTCAGGGAGTTGAAGTTAAAATAGATGCAAAAAATGCATTGACTGTAAAAGGGCCCAAAGGACAGCTTCATAAGAAGCTTAATGAAGACATGATTATCGAAGTTGAGAGTGGAGTTCTTACAGTAAAAAGACCGACAGATCAGAAACAACACAGAGCTTTACATGGTTTAACGAGAGCTCTTATCCACAACATGGTGGAGGGAGTAAGCAAGGGCTATGAAAAGACTCTTGAAATAAACGGAGTTGGATATAGAGCAGCAAAGCAAGGAAATAAGCTGACTTTGACTATTGGATATTCACACCCCGTAGAATTTGTTGATCCGGAAGGCATCACAACAGAAGTGCCTGCTCCCAACAGAATAATCATAAAGGGCATCGATAAAGAATTAGTTGGGACACATGCGGCAAACATCAGGGCTGTCAGAGAGCCTGAGCCATATCTTGGAAAGGGTATCAAATACAGCTATGAGCATGTAAGACGTAAGGAAGGCAAAACCGGTAAGAAATAATGGAAAGAGGTGACTCAGATTGATCACAAAAGCCAGCAAAAATGACTTAAGAAAGAAAAGACATTTAAGAGTTAGAACAAAGGTTTTTGGAACTGCTGAAAGACCGAGACTCAATGTATTCAGGAGTCTTAACAATATATATGCACAGATAATTGACGATGATTTAGGCGTTACATTAGTCGCCGCTTCAAGCCTTGACAAAGATGTGAAGGAGAAGTTCGAAAATGGCGGCAATAAGGAAACTGCAAAGGCAGTAGGCGAGTTGATTGCTAAAAAAGCCATTGAAGCAGGGATTAAGCAGGTCGTATTTGACAGAGGCGGTTATATNNATGGTAGAGTTATGGAACTTGCCAGTGCAGCTAGAGAAGCAGGACTTGAATTTTAAAGATAAGGAGGGAATTTAATGCAGCCAATTGACGCCGGCAAGTTAGACCTTAAAGAAAAGGTTGTTGCCATAAACAGAGTTGCTAAGGTTGTTAAAGGCGGAAGAAACTTTCGATTCAGTGCCATTGTTGTAGTCGGAGACGGAAACGGCTATGTAGGCGTAGGAACTGGAAAATCGATAGAAATTCCGGATGCAATAAAAAAAGGCATAGAAGATGCTAAAAAGAATATGATAAAGGTGCCTATCGTAGGAACTACAATTCCTCATGAAGTAATAGGAAAATCAGGCTCAGGAAGAGTACTTTTAATGCCTGCTGCTGAAGGTACCGGAGTTATAGCAGGCGGACCAGTAAGGTCGGTTCTGGAATTGGCGGGTATCAGGGATATAAGAACAAAATCCTTGAGATCCAATAACCCTAGAAATATGGTCAACGCAACAATAGAAGGCCTCTCATCCCTCAAGACAGCAGAAGAAGTTGCTGAACTGCGCGGGAAAACAGTTGAAGAGATACTAGGTTAGGGGGGAAGTACCTTGGCTAAAATAAGAATAAAGCTGGTTAAGAGCATAATCGGCAGAAAAAAAGACCAGATAGACACAGTAAAAGCATTAGGCTTAAAAAAAGTGAACAGCATAGTTGAACAAGATGATACTCCTCAGATAAGAGGAATGATAAACAAGGTATCATTCTTGTTGGAAGTTGAGGAAATATAGTAAAGGAGGTGTAAACAGCCATGAAATTACATGAACTAAAACCTGCTGAAGGTTCTACGAGAGAAAGAAAAAGAAGAGGCAGAGGCACAGCCAGCGGTCAAGGAAAAACTAGCGGCAGAGGACAAAAAGGACAAGGCTCTCGTTCAGGCGGCGGTGTAAGGATAGGTTTTGAAGGCGGCCAGATGCCGCTTCAGCGCCGCTTGCCAAAGCGCGGGTTTACGCCGTTGACTCGCGTCGAGTTTTCTTTGGTAAATCTCAACCAGCTTGATGTTTTTACTGCTGGGGAGTCTGTAACTCCTGATTTATTGGCTTCAAAAGGCCTCATAAAAAATGCATCGGCGAATGTTAAGATACTTGGAGAGGGTGCAATCTCCAAGGCTCTAAATGTTTCTGCAACAAAGTTCAGCCAGTCGGCAAAAGACAAAATAATTGCCGCTGGAGGTACGATTGAGGAGAAATGTAGTGCTTGATGCACTAGGTAATATTTTTAAAATCCCGGAATTGAAAAAGCGGGTATTGTTCTCGCTTGCTATGCTTGCAGTGTACCGGATAGGATGTCATATTCCGACTCCTGGTATTGATCGAGTTGCTCTGGCTCATTTTTTTGAGCAGGCTAGGGGTACGCTTCTCGGTCTCTTTGACATGTTTTCCGGGGGTGCCCTTGAGAAATTGACGGTTTTCGCCCTCGGAATAATGCCTTATATTTCTTCTTCTATTATTTTTCAGCTACTGACTGTTATTGTCCCTTCTATAGAAAAACTGTCCAAAGAAGGTGAGTCGGGCAGAAAAAAGATTATTCAGTACACACGCTATGGAACCATAGTTTTAAGTATCGGGCAGGGGTTATTTATTGCTTTAGGTTTAGAGGGTATGCGAGGGCCGGCGGGTGAGCTTGTGGTACCAGTTCCCGGCTGGTCTTTTCGTTTTATGACAGTATTGACATTGACTGCAGGAACCGCCTTTATTATGTGGCTGGGCGAACAAATGTCAGAAAAAGGTATTGGCAACGGCATTTCGCTGATAATCTTTGCTGGAATTGTTGCTCGTATTCCGACAGCTCTTATAAAGACCGGAAAATTGTTAAGTGTAAATCAATTGTCGTTATTTGTTTTACTCTTTGTTCTTGTTTTTATGTTTTTTGTGATCGCTGCGATTGTTTATGTCGAGCGTGGGCAGCGTAGATTGCCAATCCATTACGCAAAGCGTGTTGTTGGTTTAAAAACATATAATGCGCAATCTTCACATTTGCCTCTCAAAGTTAACATGGCAGGGGTGATTCCGCCGATATTCGCTTCTTCGATTATCATGTTTCCGGCGACAATCGCGAATTTTATAAACGTCCCTTGGGTGCAGAAAATTGCAAAAAACCTTACGCCGGGGCATATTGCTTATGATATTTTATTTGTTGCCTTTATAGTCTTTTTTTGCTATTTCTATACGGCTGTGACTTTTAACCCCGTTGACGTTGCAGAGAATATCAAGAAGCACGGTGGTTATATTCCTGGGATTCGTCCGGGAAAAGAGACATCAGACTTTATGGACACGGTGCTGGCTCGACTGACTTTTGCTGGCGCGATTTATATATCCATTGTTTGCGTTCTTCCTTCTATTTTGATTGAGAAGTTTAACCTGCCATTTTATTTTGGCGGTACAGCTTTGTTGATTGCAATTGGAGTAGGTATGGACACGGTGGCGCAGATTGAGTCTCATTTGATTACACGTAATTATGAAGGCTTTTTGAAGGGTGTGCGGATAAAGGGGCGGAAGTAATGAACTTGATACTTTTGGGCCCTCCGGGTGCAGGTAAGGGAACTCAGGCGCAGTTTATTGTCGATCAGTATGAGATTCCTCAAATATCGACCGGAGATATGCTTCGGGCGGCAGTAAAGGCACAGACGGAGCTTGGCCTTAAGGCAAAGGCTATCATGGATGCCGGTGGATTGGTTTCTGATGATATCGTACTTGGGTTGGTAAGTGAGAGATTGGCAAGTAATGATTGCCATAATGGTTTTATTTTAGACGGCTTTCCCAGGACTATTCCTCAGGCGAAGGAGTTGTCAACAATTTTGGAAAAATTAGGGCAATCAATTGATCATGTGATTTCCCTCGATGTCAATAATGAGGAAATTGTTCAGCGGTTGTCCGGCCGTCGTACCTGTTCTGCGTGCGGAAAAGGATTTCATGTTGTTTATGCACCATCAAAGGTTGATGGTATTTGTGATTATTGTGGCGCAAATTTGTTGCAACGCGATGATGACCGTAAAGAGACAGTGATTAACAGATTGTCGGTTTATGATCAGCAGACTTCGCCTTTGAAGAGCTACTATGCTGATGGCGGAGTGCTAAGGCATATTGACGGCACTCTCTCAATTCAAGATATTCAGCAGCAGATTCGTAATTTGCTTGGAGACTGATCTTGTGATTGTCCTTAAGTCTCCGCGAGAGATTGAGAGGATGCGGGCATCATGTCAAATTGTCGCTGAAGTTCTTGCTCTTCTCGCTGGATATATTAAACCTGGAGTTACTACATTAGAGCTTGAGGAAATTGCCCTAAAAGAAACATTGAAGTATAAAGCGAAAGCAGCTTTTAAGGGTTACTGCAATTATCCTTATGCTCTTTGTTGTTCTCCCAATCAACAAGTCGTTCATGGAATGCCTACACGAGAACCGCTGAAGTCCGGTGATATTCTGAGCCTTGATTTCGGTGTTGTTTATGACGGCTATTATGGCGA
>DPSW01000029.1 GCA_003527145.1 Clostridiaceae bacterium
TGGTGTTGCGATATTTGCTAGAAATGGAGCAAAAGCATTTGCAAGAGTTATTTGTACAGTATAATCATCTATAGCTTTTAGTCCACTCGTGCTGTCGGCTTTTCCATCCATTCTCTCTTTTGCACCTGCAATCATATCAAGAAAGTCTGTATTTAATGCTTTGGTAGCAGGGTTCAGCATCCTGTCAAAGGTAAACACAACATCATCAGCCTTTAGCGCTTCACCATTATGGAATTTTACATCTTTTTTCAAGTGGAATGTATAAACCAAGCCATCCGGCGATATTTCCCAACTTTCTGCAAGGCCTGGAACTAGGTCTGATTTTCCTGGTTCCACCGTAACAGCTTCAACCAGTCTATCAAAGCAATTAATTGGAATACCATAATCTTCAGTAGTTTTTTGTACATCAGCAGTACCAGGATCAGCGGTAAGTGCTATTTTCAGCATCTTATCCTGCGATACACCTTGGCCGTTTGCATCACTCGCTTTATTAGCGCACCCTGTGAAAACACTTGAAAGAATAAATAACACCGCAAGCATTAGCAATAAGTACTTTTTGCTTTTTTTCATACATACTCCCCCTTTAAGATATTAAATTTTTTATTGGATCAATAACCTTTTTTTGCAGCAATCCTCCTTTATTGAAACTTTTATTAGCTTTTGTCAAGCATATAAACTTGCACATCTTTAAAAGATTATTATCTTACTAAATTAAGCAATATTCATGCCAATCAGAATTTTCAGAAAAATACGCGTGGGACAAAGCTTTCAAAATAGTAAAATATACAAAGTTCGCCAACTCGGAATAATATTGCACATATCAGGCTAAAACTCCGATAGTTTAAAGAGTTGATTGCAGTTCCTATTTTTAGGACACATTCCATTATTCAGGAATAAATGGCTCAAAATATTTATATAAGCTTTTTAAGAGCCAATCTTTTTGTAGAAAATCTAGCTTTTCCGTCATATTTTATAATTTTCTGAATTATTCTTACTGTCACATTAACACATTTCATGTCGTTTTGAAATATATTTGATATATAATTCTCGCTAAAACATCTCGTCTAAACTCACNNGAAGTGCCAAGACCCATTCCTTTTTTGCTTTTGCGAATATCTAGCCTTCTATTAAGTCGTCGATCACAACTCTTGGGGGCATCATTTTATATACATATAATTTAAAGTATGTCTAATTTACTATATTTACAAATTGCTAAAAGAAGATTAAAATATTTATTATAATCATCTATTTAAATAAAGGGGGATTAGTATGGAGAATTTAGAAAGAAAAACTGAATTGGCTTGGGATAAATATAATGAAGAGGATATGAAAATTGTATTTAACTTTGCTGATGATTACAGAGAATTTATGTCAAAAGTAAAAACCGAAAGAGAATGTGCGATAGAAATTGTACGTCTTGCCAAATCAGCGGGTTTTCGTGATTTAAATGAAATCATTAAAAACAATGAGAAGCTAAAAGCAGGGGATAAGGTTTTTTCAAACAGCAGAGACAAAGCGTTAATACTTTATGTGATTGGTGAAGAGGATATTGAAAATGGATTGGCTATCCTCGGCGCTCATATAGACTCTCCCAGGTTAGACTTAAAGCAAAACCCCCTATATGAGGATTCAGATCTGGCCTTGCTCAAGACTCATTATTACGGAGGAATAAAGAAATATCAGTGGGTTTCAATTCCTTTAGCCATGCATGGCGTAATAATATTGGAAAATGGGCAGAAGATAGAAGTCTCTATAGGCGAAGATGATAACGACCCTGTGATCGGTATTTCTGACCTGCTGCCTCATCTTGCCAAGGATCAGATGAAGAAAGCAATGGATGAGGGAATTGAAGGTGAGGATTTAAATATTCTGGCTGGAAGCATTCCGGTTAAAGACAAGGATGCCAAAGAAAGGGTCAAGAAAAACATATTAAAGCTTTTAAATGAAAAATATAATATCTGTGAAGAGGATCTTGTTTCCGCAGAGCTGGAAATAGTACCGGCAGGAAAGGCCAGAGATTATGGATTGGATAGAAGCATGATAATGGCATATGGACATGATGACAGGGTCTGCTCCTATACATCCTTCAGAGCCATTGCAGAGCTTGACAACAGCCAAAAAACCTTAGCATGCATTCTGGTGGATAAAGAAGAAATAGGAAGCGTCGGAGCCAGTGGTATGCATTCCAAGTTCTTTGAAAATACATTGGCCGAAATCATTTCCCTAAAGGAAGGCTATAGCGATATAAAGCTCAGAAGATGCTTGACCGGCTCAAAGATGCTGAGCAGTGATGTATCTGCAGCCCATGACCCGAATTATCCCAGTGTATCGGATAAAATGAATACGGCATATTTAGGCAAAGGAATCGCCTTCAACAAGTATACGGGTTCAAGAGGTAAAGGGGGCTGCAATGATGCAAACCCGGAATTCATCGCTGAGATAAGAAGGGTCATGAACAAGAACGGCGTCACCTGGCAAACCGCTGAGCTGGGCAAGGTGGATCAAGGCGGCGGAGGCACTATAGCTTATATAATGGCAAATTACAACATGGATGTAATCGATTGCGGGGTTGCTGTACAAAATATGCATGCCCCATGGGAGGTTATAAGCAAGGCTGATCTATATGAAACCTATAGAGCATATAACTGCTTCTTGAGGGAAATATAGAGTATATGAAGGTGTATGCCGCCATTCTGAAGGAGCCTATGACTGAAGAATTTCAAATTAGATCCTTCGGGCATAGCCCTCAGGATGACAAGGCCGCTGGGCTTTTATAACAATGACAGAAAGAGGAATTGGGATAAGTAACAGAAATCACTAAAAAAGCACTAGTGGTTTCCGTTACTCCGTCTCCTCTTTATCTAATTACTCGGTTTTACCAGTAAAATGAAAGTTCTCTATCTTAAGTGCAGGCACATAGACCACTCCGAAGAAGCCGGGCACCTTTACCCTTTCCTTGGATATTTCCGAAACATTGTTAAAAACCTTTAGCATGCTTTCTGTAAATCTCATATTTTTTACAGCATGACTTATTTGCCCGTTTTTTATCATATACAAGCCGTCCCTTGTAAGAGCGGTGAAAACTGCCTGTCTTGGATCTACTATATTCATATAATGGAACCTGGTAACAAGAATGGCATTGTCGGCTTCTTTAATGATTTCTTCTATGCTCTTATCCCCATTTTCCATTACAAGATTTATCGGGAATCCTCCCATAGACGAGTCTCCTATGCTGTGCCCTGTGGTCCCTACGCCTTCTCTTAAAGCACTTTTGGTGTCATAGGCCAGGTCTTTTGCCACACCCTTATCGATTATGTTCAGCCTCTTCCTCTCATAGCCCTCGAAGTCAAAAGGAATTCTGAATGTGTTCTCANNCCTTATCGTCATAAATGCTTATGTTATCCCCGAAAACCTTCTGTCCTTTCTTGCCCGTAAGATAGCTCATGCCTGTGTATGCGGATTTGGCCGAAAAACCGCAGTAATTCATATAGTTCAGAAGTTCTCCCACCGCTAAAGGCTCCAGGATCACAGTATAGCTGCCGGGCTCTATGGATGTAGGGTTTAGAGCTGATTTTGCCTTAAGGTATGCTATTTTGAATAGCTGCATAACATCCATATTGCCGGCCTTATTCGTCGAGTACTCAGTATAGCCCGAAGGTCCGCTCTCATGAGTCACCACGGTGTTGAAATTTACCGAATCTAGTCTTGCATATCTTTTTATGCCCTTATTATTGCCAATGGCTATAACCGTTTTAGTCAGGGATAATGCGCCGGAGCCCGTAAAGCCGCTGTCCAAGGTATCAATGCTCGCTTTGATAAGAGCCGCCCTATTGGTTATGCCAAACTTTCCTTCCAGTTCCTCATCGTATTCCTCACATGCAATTTCAAGAGGAGAAGCAACTACCGGCATCTCAAACTCCCCTTCAGGCATGTATCTTAAATTTTCTTCCGCTGTCCTCACCATTTCCCTTAAGGATTCATCATCCAATATATTTGTTGAGATCTTTGATTGCTTTTTGCCCTCATATACGATTATCTCAACTGAATTCTCAGCCTTGAAAACATTTTGATGTATCTCGGAATTAGCAAACCTGGTAAGCCCTTCCTCCTGTGAATTTACAGTCACCATAGTATAATGGCTGCAATAGCTCAATACCTTATCGATCAAATCATAGGCTTCTTTTTTATTCAACATCCCTGACACCTACCTTTATATTTCTAAATCTTGCAGGGGCAGCTCCATGGCCTACATGGGCCACCTGCATGGGCTGGCCTTTCCCGCAATTGGGAGTCCCGTATAAAACCCAGTATTTTTCATTGCAAACACCATCGCAGCTTCCCCAAAACTTTGGAGTTATGCCTGTATATATAGGGTTCTTGTATATTTTGCCCGTCAGCCTTCCATTCTTTATCTCATGAGCTATCTCACAGGCAAATTGGAAATTAAGCCTTTTATCATCAATGCTCCAGCTTTTATTGGTGCAAAAGTAGAAGCCATTATCTATCCCCTTTATGAGCTCATCAAGCTCATAATTTCCGGGCAAAAGGCTTATGTTTGTCATTCTTACGATAGGGATATTTGACCATCCGTCCGCCCTATTGGTTCCATTTGACTTCAATCCGATTTTCGCTGCAGTATCCCTGGACGTGATGTAATTCTTCAATATTCCCTTATCTATGATTACGGTTCTCTGGCCTTTTATGCCGTCATCATCATATCCGAAGCTTCCCAATCCCCTTGGTACTGTGGCATCGGCTACTACGGTCACATAGTCCGAGCCGTATCTGAAGTTTTCATTCATGGTATCGGGGGTAAGAAAGCTCATGCCAGCAAAAGCTGCTTCGGAGCCGAAAATTCTATCCAGCTCAACAGCATGGCCTATGCTTTCGTGTATTTGCAACGCAAGCTGGGAGCCGTCAATTATTATGTCATAGTAGCCGGATGGGCATTCCTCCGCATCAATAAGCTTCCTTGCCTCAACGGCAATATCTGCTGCATTCTCTACCAGATTTAAGGACAATACATATTCATAGCCTGCCGTGGCATGATTTCCTCTGAAGGAATTTGGATAGGTCCTTGTTTGAGAATCCTCATCTGATTTTACGATGGCCTCTATACCAGCACCTGATTCATATAATTTTTGCACTATGTAGCTTCCTTCAGTATCTGCATATATTTTCTCCTGTTTTTGGAAATCCATAGAGGCTATAGTTCTGCTCAGCTCTGCGGCTTCCCTCATTGCCCTTTCTGCATTAAGAAGCAACTCAATTTTATCAGCTTTAGATACAGTAAAAGGATCAATTGCGATAGGGGTAGAATATTCATCCACCACTGCTTCTTTTTTAGATAAAACTACCTTCTCTTTCTGAAGTATCCTGCCGGCCTTTGCAATTTCAATCGCATTATTTNNGTATCCATGAGCTTGTCTAGATCCTGTGTGCTTGCAAAGCCCAAGGAGCCATCCACGATGACCCTTATTCCTGCGCCGCGGCTTCTCGAATTGCTGATGTTTTCTACCTTCAGATCCTCAGTGGAAATAGATTCTTTGATGGTGTCAACTACTCTTATGTCTCCGTAATCCACCCCCCTCTCCTTCAGCATGCCCAGCACCTTTTCAATCTCTTTTTTCAAATTAACCCCTCCTCACTAACGATATATATATGTATATATATATATTACCACTAAAGGGAAAATGTACATACATATATTTAAAAAGCCGGTAACGATGATCAAGGTTCATCATGACCGGCTTTGATTTCTTCTTCTTATTCGATTACCCTTATTGTCTTTGCCTCAGCCTGGGGCGGATAAATCATTATCATAGGACCGTCAACAAAGTCCACTTCAACCTGCATTCCCTCTTTCAGGTCAGTAGGCTTAAGTTCTACGTCTGAATAGCCCTTATATATTTTAGTGTTCTCCCCTATCAGCACAGTAGCTTTATTGTAGGTGCCAACTTGAGGTTTATCGTCTTCTACAAATATGCTCTTGAGCTTTTTGCCTTCATAGGTCAACTTTGTGATTTTGCCCTTTACGTCGACACCTTCAATAGCAGAAATCAGCCAGGTCCCATCAAACTCCTTCACAGTAACATATACTTTTTGTGCAAATTTTGAGTTTGTCGAATCTGTATAGGTGAAATCCACTTCATATCTGAATGTTCCATTGGATTTATACTGCTCTTTTATTTCGCAGCTTTCAATCCAGGGACTTGATGTTCCTGTTACCCAGTTGAATGATACAAAAANNAGCGCCGGTGACATAATGGCGTACTGCCATGCCCCGTTTCTCATCTTTACAGCCTCTGCATATGAATTGATGGCATCAAGCTGGGTTTTAGGTTCCAGAGCCTGCTCCAAAAGATTTATGCGCATTTTCTGTGCTTCCAATGCGCTTGAATCTATGATGACGGAATTGGTCTTGGCATCCCAATCTATCTTTGCTCCAAGGGCTTCGGATATCACTCTCATAGGCACCATTACCCTGTTATCGGCAGGCATTGGTGCAACATCGGTTTTCAATTCCTGTCCGTTTAAGGCCAATTTTATGACCGGGTCTGCAAAAGTCAGGCTGGCAAGGCTTACTACGGCTGCTGTTGCTATAATCATGATAATTTTTCTATTTTTCACATAAACACCTCCCAATGCTAATCTATAATTGCATTAAATTAGACGCCTCCCTATTTTAAAAGTTCCATGCAAAAATAATATGCCCTTTTTNNTTTGTAGTTTTAAAAAGGCATACGCTCAGAATGACAGTTTTGCAACTTATTTATTGCAACTTATATAGCTTTTTCATAAAGAAACTTTTTTTAATTTGATGTTATAATGTAAGCGAGAGGAAAATATGCCTTTATTAACGTCTAAATATACACAAGCGTATCTCCTGCTGATGCGAACTGCCCTGTATGCGCACTGTTCTTGAAAATCGAATAAATCGCTTGATAAAGGAGGTCAACATTGTGAAACTGCCAAAATGGGCAGCAGCAGTGCTCATAGCATCATTGCTGCTGAATGCTAAGACGGCTTTGGATTTAATGGCAATGAAAAATCAAATCCAAAGCTTGCAAAATAACGTAAACTCTATCAGTCATTCCGTACAAAACACCGTATCCAGCAGCATATATAGAATAGACGAGATGCTGAAAAAAGAGGCCAGCCTGGTAAATGAATTTGAATATGAATATATGGAACATAAGGATAAAAGGGTTGATTATCTGCTCAGTATAAAGCCCAAAGTTTATAATCAAGATGAAAAGCTTTTCTTCCTTTTAAAGGCCGGTAAAGACAGCCCTCAGCTCATCCCTGCGGAAACAGCGGACGGTGTAACTTTTACTGCAAAGGTGAATTTGTCAATATTTGATACGGCAGATCTTGACTTGGTGATCGATGATGGCAAGAGCAAAAAAACAGAAAAGCTGGAAAGCATCTATCCGATTGCTGAGAAGTTTGCCGCTCAGATAGAAGCTCGTCCTCTGGGAGGATCTATGAGATTTGGCAGTGAAGGGATTGTAATGAGCCATGGCTTCGAATTGGTCCAACACTTCAGGAGCGAAGGCAACGCACCTGCGTTAAAAGAAGCAGTTCTCAACATAGAGTTGAACAGCAATCTTATTGACACAATACCAATGGAGTGGAAGGATAGTCCTGAGTATGGCAGGTATCATATAATGTTTTCAAATTACAAGATTCCATGCAAGGTTGGCGACAGCATAGTCATCTATGCCACAGCCAAAGATGACAGGGGCTTCAATTACAAGTGCCACATGGATGGATGGACTGTAGAGGAAGGCGGACGCATAGGCCGTGCTCCGGATAATTTTGAATATGGGAAAGTAGAAATATATTAGCCTTAGAAACTATTGACATATATCGATGATCTATATATTATATATATAGATCATCGATATAATATTTTTTAGGATGTGATTTTTATGAAAGCTTCCAAAAGCCTTGTATCAGGCAATACAACCATGTTGATACTGGGTTTGCTCCAGAACGAGGATATGTACGGATATCAAATGATTGAAGAATTGGATAAGCGCTCCCAGAATATCTTTGCACTGAAAGCAGGCACCTTGTATCCCATACTCCATGCTTTAGAGCAGCAGAGTATTATAGAATCCTATGATACTGAGACAGATACTACAAGGCCCAGAAAATACTACCGACTTACGGTGTCAGGACATAAGTTGCTTCAAGAGAAAAAAGCTGAATGGGAAGCTTATGCTTCGGCAGTGAATAAGGTTTTAGGAGGGCTGAACTATGCAAACATATGACAGAAGCATGGAAGATTTTTTAGATGCTGTTTGCGGTCAAATCCGCTTCAAAAGCGTACACAGCAGCATAAAAAATGAGCTTTCAGATCATATAGCCTGCTTAAAGGATGAGTATATTTCCGAAGGTATGGATGATGAAAATGCTGCGCTAAAAGCGTTGCAGCAAATGGGAGATCCGGTATTGATAGGCCGGCAGCTTAATCAGGCGCATAGCCCGAAAATCGAATGGTCAATACTCGCATTGGCACTGGTGCTGACCGGAATCGGAGGATTTGTACAGTTCTTCTTATCAGGAGTTTCCCCGGATAATGCCCGGGCATTTACAAATTTTCTTATATACGCACCCTTGGGCATAGCCGCTTTTGCCTTTACATACTTTTTTGATTACATGCTTCTCGGACGCTATTCAAAGCTTGTATATTTTTCTCTTATGGCTGCTGCAATTCTTGGCTTCTTCATTCTTGGCAGGATTCATGGAGCATACAGGCATATTTACTACTATGCCCTGCTTTTTATGCCTGCTTTTTCGGGAGTGATATATGGCCTCAGAAATAAAGGATATTTCGGAATTATCATTTCAGGCATTTTTTATACAGGAGGTGCAATCACGTGCCTTCTGGCTCCGACCTTTTCCGGTCTTTTATTTCTCACTATCGGCTGCCTGGTCATCTTAACTTCGGCAATAAACAGGGGTTATTTTGGCGGCAGCAAAAGAGCGGGCCTTGCTATTGTGTATATTCCAACCTTAGTGGCCACTGCTGCATGTATATCAGTACTATATGGCCCCCTTGCAAGAAGATTCGGCTTTATAATGCATCCGGAGGCTGATCCCCTTGGCTGCGGTTATCAGCACCTTATGATAAAAAGGTTGATCTCTTCTTCCCGGCCTTTAGGCAAGGCTGTGCTGGATGGAGATATGGCCGGAATGGATATCCATAGGCTGCTGCCGGGCTGGCAAACAGATTTCACTCTTACTTATGTTTTCTCAAGCTTAGGCTATATAGCAGGATTAGCTATAATTTCAGTGATGCTCCTCCTGATCATACGCATGCTTGGTGTAGCAGCCAAGCAGAAAAATGCATTTGGATTTTTGCTTTCCCTTTCCTGTTGTGTAGCTATTACAGGACAAATTGTCTTTTATATGCTCTCTAATACCGGTGTCATAGTCATGGATGGCATTCTTCCTTTCGTTTCCTATGGGGGCACAGGTTTTGCAGTAAATATGATGCTCACGGGGCTATTGCTGTCCGCATATAGGAGAACGAACCTGGTCAAGGATGTGTTAAAAAGCGGTGCATGCATCAGCCAAATATTCACCTTGGCAGACGGAAAGCTTATAATCGATCTAGGGATCAAGAAGCAAAAATAAAAGGATTAGTTATTGATTTCGGGCAAATAATATGCTTGAGGTGATTTGATTTGAGAATACCTGAGCATATAGGCATAATACCCGATGGAAACAGAAGATGGGCGGAATCAAAGGGAATGTCCAAGGAAAAGGGATATATGATAGGAACCGGTCCGGGACTGGAGCTTTTTAAGCTGTGTCAGCAGTCAGGCGTAAAGGAATTGACCTATTACGGCTTTACTGTGGATAATACCAAAAGGCCGGCAGAGCAGCGGAAAGCCTTTAGCGATGCATGCATACACGCTGTAGAGATGCTCTCAAAAGAGGATGCGGATTTGCTGGTCATCGGCAACAGCGACTCCCCCATGTTTCCCGAAGAATTGCTTCCCTATACTATAAGGAAAACCTTCGGCAGCGGCGGAATGAAAGTCAATTTCCTGGTGAATTACGGCTGGGAATGGGATTTGAACTACCTGAAGATGGCCAGGAACACTAAAAAAAATATAAATGATTATATAAAATCCAAGGATATATCAAGGGTAGATTTGATCATACGCTGGGGAGGAAGGCGTAGGCTCAGCGGATTCTTGCCTGTCCAGTCCATTTACTCGGATTTTTATGTCATCGATGATTATTGGCCGGATTTTAAGCCCGAACATTTCTGGAACGCATTAGAGTGGTACGATCATCAGGATATAACCCTTGGAGGTTAGTATAGAACTCAGGATTCAGAACTCAGAGCTCAGGAGCTAAGAACACGGATTAGCACGGAATCTTCCACGTCCTCCATAACCCATAAGGAATACCCTATGCTAGAAGCCAGAAGCTAGTGGCTAAAATAAAAGTGGCAAAGCCACTTTTATTTTATATATTCATCTCCAGCCAATATGTCCTTTATCGTTTCGGTTGGTATCACAAATTCTATGACACCCATGTATCCCGGAGCCACCTCATACTTGTCAAAGGAAATGACCAGCTTGCTGTCATCATTTATATAGAAGCTTTGCTCCTTAGAAATCCTTTCAAACAATTCAACAGGCTCTTCTATACCGGCGCCGGAAACCCAGTATATCTTTCCTTCATCCTCTTTCATCTGCTCCCTCATCTGGGCCTTAATGTTTTCACTGATGATATCTACATAGCTTTCATCTTTAAACAGGGACGGCAATGTGATAAGTATCTGATTTTTCTTATCTATGGTGTCATATTTGAAGACGGTGGAT
>DPSW01000008.1:0-5813 GCA_003527145.1 Clostridiaceae bacterium
ATTTTGCCTCTCATTTGCTTACGACGTTTAACTCTTTTTGGCATTAACATATTATTCTACTCCTCCTTCCTCAACTACTTTCTTAGCTTCTGGAAGTACCTCCCCTTTGTATATCCAAACCTTCACACCTATTCTTCCGTAGGTGGTGTGAGCTTCCGCAAAGCCATAATCAATGTCAGCCCTCAATGTCTGAAGTGGTATAGTACCTTCTCTGTACCATTCGCTTCTGGCAATTTCGGCTCCTCCAAGTCTTCCTGATGTCATAGCCTTTATTCCCTTAGCGCCGCTTCTCATTGTTCTTTGCATTGACTGCTTCATGGCTCTCCTGAAGGATATTCTCTTCTCTAATTGAGCAGCTATATTTTCTGCTACCAATTGAGCATCAAGCTCAGGTACTTTTATTTCTGATATGTTTATTGAAACGCTTTTATTGTTTACAAGCTTTTCAACTTCTTTCCTAAGAGCTTCAATGCCTGCTCCGCCCTTTCCTATTACCATACCCGGCTTTGCAGTACTTATATTGATCTTGACCTTATTAGCGGTTCTCTCGATCTCTATTTTTGATACGCCTGAAGCAAATAGCTTTTTCTTTAAAAATTCTCTCACTTTATTGTCTTCTATTAAAAGGTCTGAAAAATCCTTATCGTTTGCATACCATTTAGAATCCCAGTCCTTTATTATGCCCACTCTAAGTCCGTGTGGATTTACCTTTTGGCCCACTAAGAATCCCTCCTTCTTTATTCTTTTTCTGATACAACAAGTGTTATATGACTGGTCCTCTTCAATATTCTAACACCACGGCCTTTTGCACTTGCCATAAATCTTTTCAGTGTAGGTCCTTGAGTTGCGTAGGCCTCAGAAATATATAGCTTATCAACATCCATGTTGTGATTGTTCTCAGCGTTTGCAACTGCTGACTTTAACAGCTTTTCTAGTATTACAGATGCAGCTTTTGGAGTATGCTTTAATATGGCAAAAGCTTCACCCACTTTTTTCCCTCTGATCAAATCAATTACTATATTGACTTTCCTTGAGGAAATTCTTATATATTTAGCAACTGCTCTTGCTTCCACGGGATGTACCTCCTTCCGTATTAGGATTATTATTTAAGTGAAGTTGATTTTTCTGTATGATTGCCATGTCCTCTGAAGGTTCTGGTAGGCGCGAATTCCCCAAGCTTGTGTCCCACCATGTCTTCAACAATATATACCGGAACATGCTTCCTTCCATCATGAACAGCAATAGTATGGCCTACCATTTCCGGGAATATTGTGGAGCTTCTTGACCATGTTTTCAGAACAACTTTCTTGCCGGATTTATTCATTTCAACTATTCTCTTAAATAGTTTTTCTTCTACAAAAGGCCCCTTTTTAATTGATCTACTCATTAATTTGCCTCCTTCCCAACTATTTTGTTGCGACTGCGGGTTATGTAAAAACCTAACTCGCAACTCGCAACCCATGTCCTACAAGAATTATTTCTCATTTCTTCTCTTAACAATAAATTTGTTGGACAGTTTCTTTTTATTTCTTGTCTTATAACCAAGTGCAGGTTTGCCCCAAGGAGTTAACGGTCCGGGTCTTCCTACCGGTGACTTGCCTTCGCCGCCGCCATGCGGATGGTCTACAGGGTTCATTACGGAACCTCTTACTGTAGGTCTTACTCCCATGTGTCTCTTTCTTCCGGCCTTACCTATGCTTACGATTTCATGCTCAAGGTTTCCTACCTGGCCGATAGTTGCCTTGCATTCAATCCTTATCATTCTTACTTCACCGGATGGAAGTCTCAGCTGAGCATAGTTGCCTTCCTTGGCCATAAGCTGGGCTGCGTTTCCTGCTGCTCTAACCAGCTGACCACCCTTGCCGGCCTTAAGCTCAATATTGTGAACAAAAGTACCAACCGGGATGTTCTTTAGGGATAATGCATTTCCAACTTTAATATCTGCATTCTCCGAGGATATTACAGTGTCCCCTACCTTTAAACCATGGGGTGCTATTATATATCTCTTTTCACCGTCAACATAGTTTAACAAGGCTATATTTGCTGTTCTATTCGGATCATATTCTATAGCGGCAACCTTTGCAGGAATGTCCACTTTATCTCTCTTGAAATCTATTATTCTATATTTTCTTTTATGTCCTCCGCCCTGATGTCTGACTGTTATCTTTCCGTAATTATTTCTCCCTGCCTTGCTCTTGATTATTTCAACCAAGGATTTTTCCGGCTCTGTCTTTGAAATCTCTTCAAAGGTTGAAACCGTCATAAATCTTCTGGCGGGAGAAGTAGGTTTATATTTCTTTATCGCCATATTATTTCTCCTCCTGTTTTAAGCGGTAATTATCGGCGACCGCTTCCACTTTTCACTATTCACCAGCTCCAGCGCCCTATCCTGATATCCTGAGTTGTGAGCTCCGAAACCTGAGTTCTAGATTATAGCCCTTCGAAGAACTCAATTGCCTTGCTGTCCTGGGTAAGCTTAACGATGGCTTTCTTGTATCCGGGCCTTCTGCCTTCATATCTGCCCATTCTCTTCATTTTGCCCATCATTCTTATAGTATTTACCTTATCGACTTTTACTTTAAAAACTTCTTCTACGGCTTTTTTTATCTGATTTTTATTGGCATTGATATCCACTATAAAGGTGTATTTTTTATCTGCCATTTCGCCCATGCTCTTTTCTGTGATAACGGGCCTTCTTATGATATCGTAGGCATTCATTATACGTACACCTCCTCAACCTTCTCAACCGCTGATTTTGTTATGATGAATTTATCATAGTTTAAAATATCGTAAACATTTAATGTATTAACCAAGGAGGTCTTTACATTGGGAATGTTTCTTGCGGATTTTTCTACGTTCTCATTCTTTTCAGATAATACTATCAAAGTTTTTGAATCAGCATTTAAATTTTGAAGCATGGTTACAACCTGCTTTGTCTTTGGTGCATCAAAATTCAGTTCATCCAAAACTATTATATTATTATCACTTACCTTTGAGCTCAAGGCAGATTTCATTGCTATTCTTCTTATTTTCTTAGGCAATGTATATCTGTAGGATCTTGGCTTTGGAGCAAATACGATACCTCCATGAGTCCATTGAGGTGATCTGATGCTTCCGTGTCTTGCTCTTCCTGTTCCTTTTTGCCTCCAGGGCTTGATTCCGCCGCCGCGTACTTCTGCTCTTGTAAGAGCTGACTGAGTTCCTTGTCTTCTATTTGCTAAAAGCATCTTTACAACCTGATGCATAGCTTCAACATTAACATTTACACCAAATATACTGTCTTTTAATTCTATATCGCCGACCTGTTGTCCGCCTATATTATATAAAGCTACCTTAGGCATAGCACATCCTCCTTTCTCACCGTTTTATGCCTTCACCGTGTCTTTTATCATGACCAGTGAACCTCTTATTCCTGGTACTCCGCCTTTTACAAGTATATAGTTCTTTTCAGCATCTACTTTTACAACTTCAAGGTTTTGTACTGTCGTATTCTCATTACCCATTCTTCCAGGGAGCTTCTTTCCCTTAAAGGTCCTTGACGGGTCTGAAGATGCACCCATTGAACCAGGCGCTCTGTGGAATTTGGAGCCGTGTCTCATAGGTCCCCTATGGGCATTAAATCTCTTTATAGTTCCTGCTGTTCCTTTACCTTTGGAAACGCCGCTTACATCGACCTTATCTCCTTCAGCAAATACATCAGCCTTTATTTCCTGTCCTATTTCAAAGGATTCCGCATTTTCAACTCTGAGTTCTCTTAAGTATCTCTTTGTAGCAACCTTTGCTTTTGCGAAATGGCCTTTCATAGGCTTATTGACCTTTTTCTCGTCCTTATCCTGGTAACCCACCTGGATGGATGAGTAGCCATCGTTCTCCACTGTTTTCTTTTGCACAACCACGTTAGGTCCTGCTTGAATAACTGTTACTGGGATAGCCTTTCCTTCTTTGCTGAAAATCTGCGTCATCCCGATTTTTTTCCCTAAAATTGCTTTTTTCATCTTTCCACCTCCATAATTTACAGAGGACCGATAGTATCGGTCATACTAAATCATAATTGACAACCTTTATTACAGTTTGATTTCTATATCTACGCCGGCAGGTAAATCCAACCTCATCAAAGCGTCTACAGTTTTAGGTGTAGGGCTCAATATATCAATCAGCCTCTTATGAGTTCTCATCTCAAACTGCTCTCTTGCATCCTTGTACTTATGAACTGCTCTGAGTATAGTTATGATTTCTTTTTGAGTCGGCAGAGGCACTGGGCCTGACACCTTCGCTCCTGTTCTTTTTGCAGTTTCAACAATTTTCTGAGCTGATTGATCGATTAGATTGTGATCAAATGCCTTTAATCTGATTCTGATTTTTTGTTTTGCCATTTTTATTTCCCTCCTTTTCATCGCACGCGTCTATTTTACTCACGTACAACCGCTTACTGCCGTACACTAATCCGGGTGTGTTCTATTTTTTTATTTGGTGTACCCCGAAAGTACACCGGCAGTAGAGTCGCCCGAATTCTGGATTCAGACACTACTCCGCAAGAATTTCCCAAGTTGTAGTCTTGCAACCTCTTGCTTCATCGCATGCTTGTATTGACAACTATTATAGTTTAAACTATTTTGGTCACTTTGACAATAATTATTATTAGCTTTTTGCATATTTTTTTGCAAAACATTAACAAGGTTCGGGAGTCCGGCTTAAGCCGGACTCCAGGACCTTTTTATCAATACATTTTTTTATTCTATTATAGAAGCAACTGCTCCGGCTCCTACTGTCCTTCCGCCTTCTCTTATAGCGAATCTCAAGCCTTCTTCTATAGCTATCGGTGTGATAAGCTTTATTGTCATCGTTATGTGGTCACCGGGCATGCACATTTCTACTCCCTCCGGAAGTTCTATTACTCCTGTTACGTCTGTCGTCCTGAAGTAGAATTGTGGTCTGTATCCCTTGAAGAACGGAGTGTGTCTCCCGCCTTCTTCTTTTGTCAGTACGTATACTTGTGCCGTAAAGTGTGTGTGGGGCTTTATGGAGCCCGGTTTTGCCAGTACCTGGCCTCTTTCTATTTCTGTCCTTTGTACGCCTCTTAAAAGTACGCCTATGTTGTCTCCCGCTTGTGCCTGGTCAAGCAGCTTCCTGAACATTTCTACGCCTGTTACTACTGTTGTCTTAGGAGTGTCGTTCAGTCCTACTATTTCTACGTTGTCTTGTACCTTTACTGTTCCTCTTTCTACTCTTCCTGTTGCAACTGTTCCTCTGCCTGTTATGGAGAATACGTCTTCTACAGGCATCAAGAATGGTCTGTCTGTTGCTCTTTCAGGTGTAGGAATGTAGTTGTCTACTTCTGCCATCAGCTTATGGATTGCTCCGCACCATTGACAGTCTTCATTTCCGCATCCGCATTCCAATGCTTTTAATGCTGAGCCTGCAATTATCGGTGTGTCGTCTCCGGGGAATTCATATTCGTTTAACAGTTCTCTTACTTCCATTTCAACAAGCTCAATAAGCTCTGCGTCGTCTACCATGTCTACTTTGTTCAAGAATACTACTATATATGGCACTCCAACCTGTCTGGATAGGAGTATGTGCTCTCTTGTTTGAGGCATCGGTCCGTCTGCTGCCGATACTACAAGTATGGCTCCGTCCATCTGAGCTGCTCCTGTTATCATGTTCTTTACATAGTCAGCGTGACCCGGGCAGTCAACGTGGGCATAGTGTCTTGTTGCTGTCTGGTATTCAACGTGTGAGGTGTTTATTGTTATTCCTCTTTCTTTTTCTTCCGGTGCTTTGTCTATTTCATCATATTTTGTTGCTGTCGCTCC
>DPSW01000008.1:5868-6027 GCA_003527145.1 Clostridiaceae bacterium
TTTTACTTTTCCTCCTTTATATGTATCAATTAAATAAAAAATTATAGTCTGGTTAATAAACTCTGCCTGGTGTATCGTAAGAATGGAGCCCACGACCGGGCTTGAACCGGCGAACCTCCGCCTTACCAAGGCGGTGCTCTACCTGCTGAGCTACATGGG
>DPSW01000439.1:0-795 GCA_003527145.1 Clostridiaceae bacterium
TTCTGAAATCTGATGACTGAATTTTTTGTTATACTTCCAAAATAGCCTGTAACATTATTATTGAAATATCCTAAACCTTTGAGCTTGGTCTGAAGCGTGCTCACATCAGAGCCCCTCATGCCCATTTTCAGTGTAGTATAGCCATAATCAGCTTGTACAATATTAGCGGACAAAAAAATGACTAATACCATTGCGAAGACTGTGAAGCACAGCTTCGAATATCTTCCTTGCATCAATATTCTCCTCTCATCAGCCTGCGAAGTTAGTTGACGGATTAGGTTGAGAGCTTCCCTTAAACGGCCTTTAAGAGCCCGTTTATTCACCCCAGAGTTAGTTCCTCCGCTCCACAAAAGGTGGACTAGGCTTTTTTGTAATTATATAAGACAGAAGCATATAATTAAACCTGTAATATATTGAAGAAGATATATAATATTCATAATATGACTTATTGAGCATTATATAGTAAATTTCAACAAGCTATAGTTATCCTGATCATATAAAGCCGCTGTTTCCGTCCATGCATTTATTTTCAACTGTGCCAAGCGGTTATAAAAATGATTGAAGAGGCGGTGCTCTAATTTGTTATGCGCTNNTACATATTGTGCAGGATAAAGCTTCGTAGTATAATAGCTATTGAAATCTTTCACTTGCTATGAAAGATTTTTACTATTTTTGAATGGAGGATAATATCTTGAACAATGATAAGATAGACTTGCACATTCATACTTCAGCTTCAGACGGGACGTGGACCGCTGATGAAGCCGTTGCTGAAATAATTAAGAATAATATAAGCAT
>DPSW01000439.1:803-4465 GCA_003527145.1 Clostridiaceae bacterium
CAAATGTAGAGACAGCGGCTGAGCTTGCGGCAAAGGCAGGCTTAGCCTTTATACCGGGTGTAGAAATTGATACTTCCTTTAATAAAGCTAATCTTCATATACTTGGGTATGGCATAGATATACTTGACGACGGCTTGCTAAAGCTGATATCCCGGAATAGAGATTTTATGGAAGAAAAAGATGAGGAAAGCATAAAATTCCTCTATGAGAAAGGCCTTGACGTGAGCCTGTCGGATTACGGCCGTTATCAGAATAATCCGAAGCGGGGCGGATGGAAAGCTTTAAACTATTTGATAGACAAGAAGATCTGCAGTAATACAAAAGATTTCTTCCCCCTTTTCGACGGCTGGGGAAATCCATTTGAAAAAATGAAGTTTCCTGATCCCAAAGAAGTTATTTCTGTGATAAAAAACGCAGGCGGTATAGCTGTGTTGGCTCATCCGGGCGCACCCTTTTATCGCTTTAATTTTAAAGACATATTGCATGGCATGCTGGATGAGGGCATAATGGGCATAGAATGCTACCATCCTGAGAATAACCCCGATATAACAAAGCATTGCAGTAAATTTTGCCAGGCTAACAATCTCTTTATAACCGGAGGCTCTGACTGTCACGGCACCTTTTTTGCTGCAAGGAAAATCGGCATACCAAGTATTGCGCGCGGCAGCATAAGGCTTGGTATATAAATTAGAGTTATTGCAATAGAATGAAACATAAATCACTGAACTAACAAAACTAATAAGACCCAAAAGGAATACATTCACCCTGAGTTCTTAGTTCTGAACTCTATTCTAAGGAGGTGACTTAATGTCTGCTGAAAATCATCCTGCTTATGGCGAGGAGAAGGCCAGGCTAGAATATACTTTAAAGCATGTGGATAAAAGCCTGAATGCCTTTATAGCTCGCAAAAGCAATATAGATGAACAAGTGGCAAAGGGCAAGAAGCATTTCAACTCTGACAGCAGTCAGCAGTATATAGATCTCATGATCAATACAATGCTCCAGGATAGAGCAGAGTTAAAATTGGTAAATCTGACACAGGCAAAAAGGAAACCCTATTTTGCCTGTATTGATTTTAAAGAGGAGGAAAACGATTCGGGAGAAAAATATTATATCGGCAAAATGGCTTTGATAGATGAGGATACAATGGAGCTAATAATTACGGATTGGCGTGCTCCCATTGCAAATCTGTATTATGAATCAAGGCTTGGCGATTCAGAATACTCATGTCCTGATGGCATCATAAAAGGAGAACTCCTTCTAAAAAGGCAGTATGTGATAGACTGGAGCAGCCTGAAAGAAATATATGATATTGATATAACTACCAATGACGAAATATTGCAGGCTTCTCTAGGCGCTAATGCAGATAATAGGCTGAAGGACATTGTCAGTACGATTCAGGCCGAGCAAAACAAGATAATCAGAGCCGATATGTGGACTCCTTTAATAGTGCAGGGGGCTGCAGGAAGCGGGAAGACCACCATTGCACTCCACAGAATAGCATATCTTATTTATACCTACGAAAAGCAATTTAAGCCCGAGAATTTTATGATCATTGCACCTAACCGGCTTTTCCTGAATTATATATCGGAGGTTCTGCCGGAACTGGGGGTAGAGAAAGCCCGCCAGACTACCTTTGAAGATTTTGCTCTTCAAATTATCGGCTTGAAATTAAAGATAGCGGATGGATATGAAAAAATTAATATATTTGTCAATGAGAACAAGGATAAGAGCCAATCGGCAAGAAACAAGCTGATGAAGATGGAATCGCAGCTCAAATGCTCTATGCTTTTTAAGGAAATCATTGATGATTACATTCAAACTGTGGAAAAGGCTTTCATTCCCCAGGAGGATTTCAAGCTGAATTCTATAACTATATTTAAGTATGATGAGTTAAATAACCTTTTCTTGAATGAATACAGCAAATTACCCATTGTGAAAAGGATAGACGAACTTAAAAAGCATATGGCAAACAGGATGAAAGCCCGGAAAGAAGCTATAATAGAAAGCTTGGAGGAGGCTTGTGTCAGAGAAATAAACAGAATAAAAGATATGATGGAGGAATCGGCGGACAGGCAAAGTATTATTATCGATATAATTGATAATAAGAATGATCTGGTAAATAAAATTGAAACCCATTCAAAAAAAGCTGTTTCGGATTATATAAAGAAAATATCTAAATTGAACCCCTTCGAGTACTATANNTTCTTGCAGAATTACATGGCAAGACCTGAGCTATCCATTGAAAATATTTCATCAGAGCTGATCGATTTTATGATCAGACATTCTATGCAGGCCTTCAGGGCAGGACATATTGAAATTGAAGATCTGGCTCCTATAATTTACATGAAGTACAAAATACATGGCATAGATGAGAAAATACCCGTAAGGCATATCGTAATAGATGAAGCCCAGGACTTCAGCCCATTTCAAATATTAGTCATCCGGAAAATAATAAAGGATTCCTCCTTTACCATATTGGGAGACTTGGCTCAGGGCATACACTCCTATAGAGGCACCGGAGATTGGGGAGATATAAAGGATAAGGTCTTTGAGGGCAGGTATTGTGAACTGCTTGTGCTCGAACAAAGTTACAGAACCACTGTAGAGATTATGAATGCGGCAAATGCCGTGCTGAGCAATATCAAGCATAGGAATTTTCCTGTGGGGAAACCGGTAATAAGGCATGGAGCTCCTGTACGTGTGATGCAGAAGGGTAATCTAAGGGAGATATGCGCTCAGATTGAAAGAGACCTGGATGCACTGGAGCCCGAATCCTACAAATCTGTGGCAGTAATATGTAAGACTATAGATGAGAGCGAGGAAGCATATTCTTATTTAAAGGCCTCTAAATATAAGCCAAAGCTTATAACAGGAAAAGAAAAAGAATATAACAGCGAAATCGTGATACTGCCTTCTTACCTCTCTAAGGGTCTGGAATTTGATGTGGTCTTCATAGCTAACGGAAGCAGGGATAACTATGGAATGGAAGAGATGGATATAAAGCTGCTGTATGTGTCTATGACAAGATCGCTTCATAGGCTCTTCATATATTATTTTGGAGAGATATCGCCTCTATTGCGGCTGTTATAAAAATCATACGAGGATTATAATATATTAAAGCAGAGATATTGCTGTTGAGGTGCAGCAGGCAAGTCGAATCAGCTTGAAATAGCAGCTTTAGTCATTGCGTCCTATATAATGATAAAAATGTTTGGAGGTATGCATATGAAAGAAATTGTACTCGCAGGCGGGTGCTTCTGGGGAATGGAAGAATATATGTCAAGAATCAGAGGCGTTATAGAGACAAAGGTTGGCTATGCTAACGGAAATACCGAAGATCCTTCATATTCGGAAGTAAAAACCGGAGAGACCGGACACGCTGAAGCATGTTATATAAGATATGATGAAGTGCAGATCTCTTTGGAAGAGCTGCTGAAAAGATTCTGGAGAGTCATAGATCCCACAATATTGAACCGCCAGGGCCCTGACGAAGGAACTCAATATAGAACAGGGATTTACTACATTAATGCTGAAGATATTCCGATAATCAAGAAAAGTCTTGAAGAGGAGCAGAAAAAATATCCTGAGCCGATAGTTACAGAAGTGGAACCTCTCAAATGTTTTTATGATGCGGAGGAATACCATCAAAAATATTTGAA
>DPSW01000007.1 GCA_003527145.1 Clostridiaceae bacterium
AAAAAGTTATACAAAATATAATTAATGCAGATGATGAACAAAAAATAAAAATATATATCGAATCATTCGGACTCGATAGAAAATTTGTAGAAACTGATGAAAGGTTAAAAAAATAGAACTGGGTATTCGTGAAAAAGCGTTTGACTTGTTTAAAAATGAAAAAGGATTAAAATGTTTAAGCTTGTACAGACAATTCAGAGAAGGAAATTACGAAACAAATGAGACGTTAAAAACATTCAAATATTTACATGATATATTAGAAATAGAGCCATTTAATAGAAATCTAGAAAACGAGTTAAAAAATACACCAATCGATGAATTATTCAAATCAGTAGAAATCGAAAATCTGGAAGAATTAAAAAAAGAGCTGAGAAATATTATCAGGCATGATTACAGCCTGGAATCTATAATAAATTTGCTGACATCCTATACCAACAGGAAAGCCGCCATTCTTTGGGCCGATAGCTGCAATTTTATTGCAGGGAATTATGCAGACAGACTGGAAGCACTAAGCGATGCTATAAAGAAAAATATCAAATCAATTTACGAATGCAACGAAGAAAGGGTAATCACCGTAGACGAGAAGAATTTCAGAGTTTTTAAAATAGAAACGGTAAATAGCTTGCAGGCCTTGCTGTGTTTGGAACAGGAGCAGGGTGATTCTTTTTCCAATACCGATTATGAAATAATTTATGAGCTTATTCCCGCAATTACTATTTATCTTCTTTCCAACAACGAAATGATTCTGGGTGATTATAAATCCAATGAAGAGTTATATTTCAATGCTCTATTGGGGCAATATCGGAGTAACGAGCTGAAATTAAATGTGGATGCATCATTTTTTAATATTTCCATTGAAAAAAGCCGTTTTTGTATAGTTTTAAGAATGAAAGATAATATAGACCCCAAGGAGCTGTTGCATGTAGCAGGCAATATATTGGATGAGAATGGAAACAATTTCTTTTTAAGGATAAAAGATAATAAGCTGATAATAATCGCAGAAATTCAGAAGCCCACAACAAATTCCCGTCATCTTGAAGGTATGATTGCAACAGTTCGTGATAAACTGCTGGCGGTTTTTCCCTATAACGAGTTTTTTATCGGAATAAGCAATGTCTGCAACAGTCTCGTTAATCTTCACTACACCTTTCATGAGGCAAACTTTGCTCTAAAAATGGGAAGAAAATTATATCCGGATAAAAACATTTATTTTTATGAGGATTATATGGTTTACCATTTGTTAAGTGAAATTTCAGGCCACCCTACCATTTCAAAGATATATAAAAACACCATTGAAAGAATTAAAAAATACGATTCAAATTATGAGCAGGAATGTTTGAAAACCCTGTATGCCCTGGTGGAAAACGATTTCGGCATAGGACAAACCTCTAAAAGCCTTTTTATTCACAGGAATACACTTTATAAGCGGATAAAAAAAATAAATTCCATATTGAATTTTGATATGAACAAATCCGATAATAGGTTGCTTATTCAGCTGGCCCTTAAAATAGATAAAATGCTTTTATAACCATATTTATCAGCCGGTGTGCAAATGCTTTCTCGCTTTTTGAGATGAGAGGCATTTGTACACCGTTTTTTTTGCATCCACTGAAAAAAATTCCCCTTGGAATATAAACCATAAACTAAGGCTCATTTTATGACAAAATGCACACAAATAGCATTGGATTAATTAAACAATCATCCGATGACTTGTTAAAATA
Organism: Clostridiaceae bacterium; assembly: GCA_003527145.1. GTDB lineage: Bacteria > Bacillota > Clostridia > Lutisporales > Lutisporaceae > Lutispora. Next base: position 1,722 of record DPSW01000007.1, read on the forward strand.
AATTTGCTATATTTTATACACAGAATGAAATTCGTTTAACATTTATTATACGAGATAGGAGGAAATCATAATGAATTATCCCATCGGAGTTGAAATGACTGAGGACTATTTATCCTTTGAAACTTCCAAGGCGGCAATGAAACTGGTTCGTGATTTTATGCTGGTTAAGGAAGGGGAAAATGTGGTCATTACCGCTGACACATCCTCTGACAGAAGAGTTGCGGAAGCAATTGCAAATGCGGCATTCACAGTGGGTGCCAACCCTGTGGTGCTTTATTATCCCACAACAGGAAAAGCCTTTGAAGAACCATGTCTCCCCATTGCCGAGGCCGTAGCTGCAGCCGACGTATGGATTGAAATGGCTTACTATTGCGTAATGCACACACCTTGCTTCCAAAAAGCCATGGAAAACGGTGCAAGATATACCTGCCTCACAGGTCTTGATGTAACAATGATTACAAATTGCATAGGAAAAGTAAACTACGACGTTCTTATCGAATTCGGAGAGTATCTCACCAAAAAGATGGAAGCTTCCGATGAAGTGATTGTAAAATGCGCCAACGGCTCTAAGNNAGCTTATAACAGAGGCAGAAGGGTTAAGCATTCGGGTCAGCGTGCAACAAAAAAGGGCTATCCCGTTATGATGGGCGGACAAGTAAGCTGGTGCCCCATTGAGGAAAGCATTAACGGCAGACTTGTCTTCGACGCAGCATTATTCCCACCCGCCGAAATCGGAATTATAAGAGAAAATGTGGTTTTGGATATTAAAAAAGGCAGGATTACAGATATTGCAGGCGGAGCAGAAGCTGAAATCTTCAAGAAATGGTTGGAAAGTTTTAATGATCCCAATATGTACAGATTGGCTCACTACTCTATCGGCTTTAACCCAGGAGTTACAAAGGCAACAGGTAGAATTGTCGAAGATGAAAGAATTTTCGGTTGCATAGAAATGGGCTTCGGAAGTCAGGGTGCAAGCTTGATGGGCGCATTTTGGGATGCTGCTTCTCATACAGATGGCGTATGCTCAAAGCCAACCATACTGCTAGACGGAAAGCCCCTGGAGATAGACGGTAAATATGTAGATGAAACATCAGTTGAATTCTGCAAAAAGTTAGGCGTTGCAGGATATTAAAAGGAGGAGGCTTATGAAAATAGGTGTCTGCCAGTTAAGCGTTATAGAAGGACAGTACAAAAGAAACATTGAAGAAATCGAGAAGAGCATAAAAAATCATATGGAAGATAAGATTGATGTTATCTGCTTTCCGGAGCTATGCATAACTGGTTATAATTTTGATATTGTAAAAAAATCTCCCGTAAATGAAAGACAGGTTTTTTCCGATTTAGCAAGAAAATACAAACAAAATATTTTTGCCGGCATAGCTATCAAAGAAGGAGAAAAGTATTTTGATGTTGCTGCAATATGGGATCAAAACGGAAAGTTGCTTTGCGAGTACAAAAAAATCCATCTTTGGGGCGAAGAAAGAGACTTTTTCACACACGGTGACGAAGTTAAGATCTTTGAACTTGACGGCTGGCGCATAGGTATCATGATCTGCGCCGATTTAGGCTTTGCCGATCTGCCCAAGATTATGTCCCTTAGAGGCTGTGATGCTATTCTATGTCCTGCCGCATGGTTTTCACCTTTTGAAGAAATGTTTAAGCTTATGGTTCGTGCAAGAGCTTGTGAAAACCAGGTTTACTTAGTGGGCATAGACAGAGCTAAGGGTGATGTTGGCCTTTGTGGAAACAGCTGTATAAGCAATCCTCTGGGAGAGATTATCGCGCAGTCAAACACCATAGAGCAGGATTATTTTGAGGCAGACTTAAATCTTGATGAAGTAAAACGGGGAAAGCTAACTATTCCTTGGTTAAAGATGAGACTTCCCGAAATTTATAAAAAAGAATACAACAAATAAAAGGAGGTTAACAATATGACAGAAAACTCTAAGGTACAACCTAAAAAAGAAATCGGCGATGATCCCATGAATCCCGTACCTCTTGACCAACGTCAGCATTGGGGCACTCCGGCTATGATTTTCGGTGGCTTGGAATTTAGTATTACTATTTTAATGGTTGGTTCAACATTGGTCAACTCCTTCGGCTTTAAAAAGACAATTCCTATAGTTCTGTTTACTTTTTTGATATTAACATGGATAGGAAATTCTATTAGCGGCTTTATTGGCGCTAAAACAGGCTTGGCATCAACAATCATTGCAAGGCAACCTTTTGGTGCACAACAGGCAAAGTTTATTATAGCTATGGTTGTCGGCGTTATTAGCTAGGGCTGGTGGTCTATACAAACCTCACTTACAGGAAATGCAATTTGTGCCATGCTGGGAATAGATTATACCGCAGATAAAATGATGTGGGCAATAATAACAATCATAGTTGGTTTAACTTTTGCGGTTCCGTCTATTATCGGCTATTCATCTATGAAATGGACAGATATGATCGCTGTGCCTGCGGGACTTTTAATTGTTGTGGGAATGATTTTCCTTTCACTTAAGAATCACGGATGGTCTACCATATGGAATTACCAACCTTCAAANNCGGTTACCTTTATTCTAGGTATGAACGTTTCCCAGTGGGTAATTTCAGCCGACTATACAAGATATGCTTATCCGAGAGTAAAAGATAATGTGCTTATTCCTTTAGGAATTATTGGTGTTGGTGTTCCTCTCGTGTTTGTTGGTGCAATGATGGCAATCGGCGAAGGCACATACGATATTGTTGCTATTATGGTTGATTTGGGGTTCCCGCTCTGGGGATTTCTGGTACTTTGGCTTTCTGCTTGGACAAGCCAGTTGGTAAACAACTATTCTATGGGTCTTTCCTTCTCTAATATTTTAAACATTGAGTCAAACAAGGGGAGGGCCATTGTAACCTTTGCTTCAACTCTTATAGCTTTGGTAGTATCCCTTATGGGTATGATGGATCACTTTATGGGTCTCTTGACAATGGCGGCTCTTCTCTATCCAGGAATCGCCGGTGTTATCTTTGCTGATTTCTTTATGAGAAAAGGAAATTGGGTTGATAAAGAGGGCTGGAATATGGTTGCAACATTAGCATTAATTGTAAATATTGGTGTAGGCTATCTTACTACTTATGTTATTCCCATAGGCATCCCTCCTATTCAGTCAATTATCATTACAGTCATCGTTTATTATTTAGGAATGAAAATCAAATCAAAGAAAGCACCTGACAAGTTTACTGATGGAATGATTTTTAATCATTGATTCAGTTGCATTATCAAGGAGGTAGTTATAATGGAGTATCCAATAGGAATTGAAATGACTAAGGATTATTTATCCTTTGAAGTAAGCAAGGCGGCTTATAAGCTTGTTCACGATGTAATGCTGGCTAAGCCCGGTGAGAATATTGTTATCACAGCAGACTCCAGCTCAGATCGGAGAGTTGCAGAGGCTATTGCAAATGCAGCATTCACTGTGGGAGGAAATTCTGTTCTTATCTATTATCCCACATCCGAGCTGGCTTATTCCGAGCCTATCGTACCAATTGGCGCTGCAGTTTCACACGCGGATATCTGGATTGAAATTGCATATGCGTCGATCATGCACTGCGAATCATTCAGAAAGGCTCTTGATTTTGGATGCCGTTATATAAATCTTACCGGTCTTGACGTAACCATGCTTACAAACTGCATCGGAAAGATTGACTATAACCTGCAGGTTCAGCTGGGCGAAACAATTAAGAGAATTATGGAGGAAGCAGACGAAATTCTGGTAACAGATGATAATGGCACAAATCTTCACGCCTATAACAAGGGCAGAAAGGTAAGGCATTCGGGACAGTTTGCAACTCAGAAGGGCTATCCCATCATGATGGGCGGTCAGATCAGCTGGAGCCCCATTGAGGAAACCATAGAGGGAACTCTTGTATTTGATGCGGCACTTTTCCCCCCCACAGAGCTGGGAATGTTGCATGAGAACATAAGATTGACCTTTAAGGAGGGTGTAGTTATAGATATCGAGGGAGGAAGGGAAGCAGCAATATTCAAAACCTGGCTTGACTCCTTTAACGATCCTAATATGTATAGAATGGCTCACTATTCCCTGGGATTCAATCCTGCTGTTACAAAGCCAACAGGCAGAATCGTCGAGGATGAAAGAATTTTTGGATGCATGGAGTTCGGAATCGGCAGTCAGGGCAAGGCTATTATGGGCAAGTTCTGGACAGCTGCTTCACATACAGACGGAATTGTTTCAAAGCCGTCCATTATTTTGGATGGTGTTCCCTTTGAAGAAAAAGGAAGGTACGTTCACCCCGAGGTTGTCGGCATCATAAAAAAAATGGGCGTAGCAGGCTATTAAATAGTTAAAAAAGTGAAAAGCCGCCATATATTTTGTGGCGGCTTTCGGATTAAGGAGAACAATATGGAATTAAAAGAAAAAATTATTTATTACCTCAAGGAAATTATAAAAATTCCCAGAGCGTCGGGAGACGAAAAAAACATAAGCGATTATCTTGTTAAATTTGCCAAAGAGCATGGGTACAAGGTAACCCAAGATGATCTCTATAACGTGATAATTGAAGTTCCGTCAACAATACCGGGCTATGCTGGCCCCTCCGTTGTTCTTCAGGGCCATATGGATATGGTATATGTAAAGGAGCCTGACAGCCCCCATATATATGAAAAAGGCATTGACTGCACGTTTGACGGTGACCGTATTTATTCCGCGCAAAAAACCTCGCTTGGCGCCGATAATGGAGTAGCTTTAGCTTATTGCCTCACAATAATGAGTTCAAATGAAATACCTCACCCCGACCTTGAAATAATAGTTACCACACAGGAGGAGGTCGGGCTTATCGGTGCTCAATACTTGGATTGCAGCAGCATTAAGTCAAAATATTTTATAAATCTTGATTCCGAAAGCGAAGGTGAATTTTTCACCAGTTGTGCAGGGGGAGTGAGAAATTATTTCACTGTTCCCATGGGAGAAAAACGTCCTCAAAAGCTTATTCCCCTTACCATAAAATTGCAGGGCTTAAAGGGCGGACATTCAGGAACTGATATAAATTTGGGCCGTGGAAATGCCATTAAGCTTTTAGGCAGAGTTTTAAAAGAAGCAAACAGCGATGATGTTATGCTTTCCTCCTTTAAAGCAGAGGGTAAGGCAAATTCAATTTCTACTGCGGCAACGGCAATTGTAGGAGTAACGCCATCAAAGCTTTCGGAATTTAAGGCCAAGACAACAGAAACAGCGGCCATTATCAAGAATGAATTGCAGTATACTGACACGCCAAATTTAATTATCGAAGAAAGCAAAGATGAGAGCGCTTATAAATATTATGATAATGACTCCAAAAATAAGCTTCTTAATGCCTTGGAGCTATTGCCCTTTGGTGTAGTAAGCAAAAGTTTTGCAATAAAGGGTTTGACAGAAACCTCTGTAAACATAGGATCAGCAGAAGAAAATAACGGTGGAATCAAATTCTTAAGCTCTGTTAGAAGCTCCGTGGCAAGCAGAAAGTATGAGCTTTTAGGAAGAATCGATACAATTGCCAGAGTCTTAGGCTGCAAATCCGAAGAATTTAACGACTATCCCCAGTGGAATTATAATCCTAATTCCCCACTAAGGGAGCTGGCTTTAAAGACCTATGAGGACATGTTCCATAAAAGAGCGACCACCGCTTCCATTCACGGCGGCTTGGAATGCGGATACTTTGACAGCAAGATAAAGGATGCGGACATTATTTCCATGGGTTGTAACTTGTATGATGTCCACACTCCCAAGGAGCAGGTTTCAATACAGTCACTTTATAATGTTTGGGATATGCTGCTTGAAATATTAAAGAGACTGGCAAGCTAAGCTTGCAAAACCTTATCCTTATTCTCTTTACATATCTTTACACTTTGATATATAGTAGTAATAGGCAAGTATAATTTTTTGCAATTTATATTTGCCTAAAAAAGCATATTATGCTATAATGTAAAAGTTGAAATTCGTATATAATATGATTTATATAGTCCATCAGAAAGAGGTGAGTAGTGTGAAAGAGGGTATTCATCCAAACTATAGTGAAGCAGTTGTAAGATGTGCTTGCGGGGAAACTTTTACAACAGGCTCTGTTAAAAAAGAAATAAAGGTTGAAATCTGCTCAAAATGCCATCCATTCTTTACCGGAAAGCAGAAATTTGTTGATACCGGTGGTAGAGTTGATAGATTCAAGAGAAAATTTGGACTTAAGGAAGAAGCAACAGAAGAATAAAAATATGAGGTTAGAGTATTCGCTTTAACCTCAATTTTTTTATACAACTAATAAGACCCAAAAGGAATACATTCACCC
>DPSW01000308.1 GCA_003527145.1 Clostridiaceae bacterium
TATATAAAGAAAACCAGCATCAGTTCTTGATGCTGGTTTTCTTTATATAGTTTATTACTCGGCAGCGTCTGCCAGTTCAGCCGAAATAAGCTTTCCGTCCTCGTCATATTCTGCCTTCTGCATATATTTGCCGGTGTAGCCCCATAGAATCGTAAAGAATATGGCTCCCCAGCATCCAAATACATAGGGCAAGTATGACCAGGGTCCTACGCCTAATGATGAAATAACCAAAAGGCCACCGCCGCTCCACGGGCACATGCCGCCAAAATATGCGCTTCCTTCCGTTATTGTTCTGGAAAGGGTTATTATATCCAGATTTTTCTTCCTATATGCCTTGTCATACATTCTGCCGTTTAATATTATGGAAACATAAACACTGGAGCTTAAATATACTGTAATTATTGATGTGACAAGGGTGCACAATACCAGAGAGCCTGTGCTTTTAATAATTTTCAGGAGCTTCTCCATGATGGCATCAAGCACGCCAATCTTTTCGATAAGCCCGGCAAAGGTGAAAGCGGCGAACAGCAGCATAACGAGGCCTGATATTGACATGGCTCCACCTCTGGATAATAAGGAGTCGATGACCTTTATCTCAGTATTTGAAACATAACCATTCCAGACTATTTTTGTAAGCTCGCTGAAGGTTCTACCCTGGAATATTATCGCCTCAACCATTCCTATGCCAACCCCTATGGAGAGCACGGGCAATATGGAATACTTCATGGCGGCCATAATAAATACAAAGATGACAGGAGCAAGCAGTAATATATTGAAATTAAAGTTTGAAGAAAGGCCGTTCATTAATTCCGTAACAGTGGTAGTATCAGCACTGCTGCCTGTGGGCAGCATAAAGCCCATTATCAGAAAGCCGATGGAAGCAAGTATTGCACCATAGCCCGATGTCGGGATCATGCTGGTAAACAGCTTTATGATGTTCTGACCGGTAGATGCGGCAGAAAGGTTGGGAGTATCAGAAAGAGGCGACCATTTATCACCCAGGAAGCATCCGGATACTATGGCTCCTGCAGCAATATGCAAGGGAATTCCGAGACCGGTGGCTATACCACCCAGAGCAAGGCCAAGGGATGTAACAATAGCCCAACTGGAGCCTGTAACCATGCTGGCGATTGCTGTAAGCAAGAAGGCTGCAAACAGGAATATTGAGGGATGTATGATTTTGAGGCCAAGATAGATCATATATGGGATTGTGCCGCTGGCTATCCATGACGCACTGACAAAACCGACCAGCATCAGAAAGTATAAGGCCGGCATTGCCGTTTTAACCACATCTAATACATTTACAAACATATCGTCCCATTTAAAACCGAGGATCATACCGTAAACAGCACAGACTATGGCGCAATATAGAACGCCCATGGCCGTAGGTGCCTTGGCGATGAGTGCAGTCCAGATCATTATACCAACAATGATTATAAGCAGCATAGCGGCTTCTATAAATGTGACTTTTCTAGGAACTCTTGGCACCTTATTTTCTTTTACATTATCTTTAGACATATATATTCCCCTTTCAATTATTAGAGATTATGCATGATAAAAAAATACAATATGGAGAACACAACATTATGGGGCCGGCAAAATTTTACCGGCCCTGTGTAAGCTATATTAGAAGTCTGTCTCCATGAGCGGCAAAACTGTACCGATCTTTTTCTCAACAGCTTTTTCGTATACATACTGGCCTAAAGATATATCTTCTGCTGCAATTCCAACATTAAAGGCAAGAATGGATTCATTATCGTTCTCTCTGCCCGGCTTGCCGTTGACAAGATCGCCAAGCTGGCAGTAGAATTCAGGCAAACCTCCTGCAAAGGCTCCGGTTGTTGCATATGATGAAGTTTGATTGATATCGTCGGTAATGACCTTGTTAACTCCATGTATGATTTCTGCAGGCCAGGCTCGTCCTGCTTCAAGGCCTGCACCAAGCATACCGGGCTTCAGTGCATCCGCCGGAATGATAGGTTTATGCAGCTTTTGAGTACATGTTACAATAATGTCCACATCTTTCACTGCTTCGGCGATAGAAGTAAACTTTTTGATCTTGACGTGGCTTAATCCTGACATTTTTGAGGCATAATCATCAAGCACGCTTTCCTTGATATCAACTATATGGCACTCCTCAAGCGAAGGAAGAACGTGTTTGATTGCAAGCAAATGCATTCTCCCTTGCACGCCTGCACCTATAATAGCAATTTTTTTGGAGTTCTTTTTTGCACAATATTTTGCTGTAATGGCTGTGGCGGCAGAAGTCCTAACGGCTGTTATCCAACGGCAATCCATTACGGCTGTGGGCACACCTGTTTCCGGGCAGTTCATCACTTGAACTCCCAATATTTGCGGTAAATCATGCTTGTAATTTTCCGGATAACCGCTTACCCATTTGATGCCGCAAGCATCCATTTTTTTAAGAAAAACAGGCATTTCATGGATAAAGGTATCCGGACGGGTATGGATACCACGCTTAGGAGGATTCTCGATGGTATCGTTAGCTTGCTCGCTGACGGCCATCTCAACTCTTTTAATGATTTCCTCCCAGCCGATGTCTAAAGATAGGATGTCCTCTTGTGACAAATAGAGAAGTTCGACTTTTTTCATAGTACTACCTCCATAACATTAATATTTTTGCATAACAAAAAATATTGATATATGTGAAGGTATAATATATAATAAAAAGATAAGAGAAGGAGGATGGTCTTTTCCTGTATATATGCCGCCAAGCTGGATACAGGTCAAGAACACCTTCTTTTTATTATTGTATTATACCGTTCAGACTCAATTGATCCAATGTTACCTGATTGTGCCTTTCGATTGCTTCAACACAACCATTGACGTCTCCGGTTTTTAACAAGGCAAGGATACGAGCATGTCCTTTAAGAGCTTCAGAATCGTCCGCTGATGTAAACATAAAATTGTCATAAAAGAAAAGATAAACATTGCTCCTCTGAATAAGCTCATTGACGTACTTTTCATAACAGCTGTTTTTTGAAGCTCTTACAATCGTCATATGAAACTCATCATTTAGTTTTGTAAACATATAGAAGTCTTTGCTTGCATGTGCCTTAGCTCCTTGAAGATAAAGGTCCTCCAGCACATCCAGCTCCTTATCGGTTATATTGGTGCAAGTAATTTTTATGGCAGCTGCTTCCAAGACTTTTTTGCACTCGAACACTGACTTTATCTTATCGGGAGTTGGATTTGATACAAATGCTCCCCGATTTGGAATTATAGTAATAATTCCTTCATAGCTTAGCTGCTTTAGAGCTTCTCTGATGGGAGTCCTGCTTATACCGGTTTCTTCCGACAATTGTGATTCTACAATCTGAGTGTTGGGAAACAGTTCCTTTCTGATTATCTTGTCTTTTATCAGATTGTAAATATGATCTTTAGATTGCATCTTATCCTCCTGCATCTTATCACT
>DPSW01000149.1:0-2471 GCA_003527145.1 Clostridiaceae bacterium
TCATTGTAAATATGGGGATGCCTGTATGGCTCGCTGTAATTATTACATTGTTAACCGGAGCCTTCATTGGCTTTATCAATGGCTGTGCCGTTGCCTACATAGGTATACCTGATTTTATCGCTACCCTTGCAATTGGGTTTTTGATTTCAGGCTTAAATCAGGCATACACACACGGACATCCTATTCCAGGCCTTCCAAAAATATTCGGCATTTTTGGACAGTTTTATCTTATGGGCATACCGAATGCGATATATTTCATGGGAGGATTTTTGGCTATAATCTATGTGCTTCTCTCCCATACACGTATAGGGCGTTATGTTTACGCAATAGGTGGAAATGAAGAAGCAGCAATGATGTCAGGGGNNAATTAAATATTATTATATCGTATGTTATTTGTGGTATTGGAGTTGCCTTAACAGCAATTGTATTGACCTCAAGGCTTGGCTCAGCACATCCTTTGGCAGGAGATGGAATGTTGCTTGATGCCATAGCTACAGTTTACCTTGGAGGTACTGCGTTTAAAGACGGAGAGCCTAATCTTGCCGGAACATTTGTAGGAGCACTGATTATTGGAGTTTTAAGTAATGGGCTAACACTCTTAAACGTGCCTTATTATTACCAGAACATAGCAAAAGGTTTGATTATTTTGCTTGCTGTGTCCATTACCTCACTAAATCGAGTCAGAAAAAAATAGAAATTAGAATATATATCGTTTTAATTAGTTCTAGGAAGTGAGCGTTATATGAATATAAATAAAGAAAGACTGTGGAACAGGATTCAAGAGCTTGGCCTCATAGGTGCTGACCCTGAGGGAGGCGTGAGCAGATTTGCTTTTTCACCTGAAGACAAGAAGGCTTCTAAGCTTGTAATGACCTGGATGAAAGAAGCTGGGCTAAAGGTGAGGGTAGATGCCGTTGGAAATATATTTGGACGTATTGATGGACTTGCGCAGGGACCTGTTGTGCTTACAGGATCACATCTTGATTCTGTAAAAAACGGCGGAAAATTTGATGGCGTAGCAGGAGTAATATCTGCTCTAGAAGTTCTTCAAGTTATGAAAGAAAACAATAAAGAAACTAAATACCCTGTAGAAATGGTTATATTTGTAAATGAGGAAGGGAGCAAGTTCCCTGGAGGGCTTATGGGAAGCATGGCTATTGCGGGAAAGCTTACAAGGGAGTATCTGTATAATACAAAAGATTCTTCAGTTACTACATTAAGAGAAGCCATTAAACAGTATGGAGGTCACCCTGATAACTTTTTAGATGCTAGGCGTTCACCATCCGAATTAAAAGCATTCCTTGAGCTTCACATAGAGCAAGCTGGTTTTCTTGAGTATAAAAATATGCCTGTAGGTGTGGTATCAGGTATTGCAGGGCCTTATCAAATGAAGCTTTGCTTAAGAGGAAGGACCGGGCATGCAGGTGCGGCTCCTATGCAAGGAAGAAGAGACCCTATGGTGGCGGCAGGAATGATAATACAGGAAGTTGAACAATCAGCTATTGAAGCAGCATTCACCACCAGAGGAACCATAGGGTACATAAAAGCATTTCCGGGAGGGCATAACATAATACCTGAGACTGTAGATCTTACAATTGACTACAGGGATATCGACATATCAAGCAGAACACAGGCAGTTGATAGGATAAAAAAGTATATCTCTGAAGTATGCAAAATAAGAAGACTAGAACACGAGCTTGAAGTGACACAGGATACTCCCCCTGTAATCATAAATGAAAAAATAGTAAAACTGCTGGATAATACTGCAAAAGAGCATGGAATACCTACAATAATCATGCCTAGCGGAGCGGCTCATGATGCTATGATTATGGCAGAATTATGCAACATAGGAATGATTTTTGTGAGAAGCCGTGAAGGCTTAAGTCACTGTCCGAAAGAGTTTAGCTCAAAAGAGGATTTAGAACTTGCAACAGAGCTTTTGCTTCATTCCATAATAAAAGTTGCCGATGGTCTTACAGATGAAGTATAAAAGCTTAAACAGAAAAAAGATTAATATTATAATTTATAGATATTATATAAGGAGGCAGCACAATGGGTATTTTAATAAAAAATGGTACCATAGTAACTTCAGTTAATGAATACAAAGCAGATATTCTCGTTGAAGGGGAGAAAATCGTATCCATAGGTGGAAACCTGGATGGAGACTCTCATGAAGTAGTAGATGCCCGCGACATGTATGTCTTGCCGGGCGGTGTAGATCAGCATACTNNTTTGCAATGTAGGCGTAAGGGATACAAGGGGTTACGAAACCACAGATGCGGCCATAGTAGGAGGAACTACTACAATAGTTGAGTACGCTCCTCAAGAACCCGGTATGGGATTAATAGATTCAATAATCTATCGTAGGGACAAGAGGGCAAAAGGAAAGATAGCCGTAGACTTTTCATTCCATGCTTTAGTCACTGAGGTTTCGGATAGAATATTTGATGAAATTCCTAATCTTCCCAAAT
>DPSW01000149.1:2484-13301 GCA_003527145.1 Clostridiaceae bacterium
ACACTATATAAAGCTTTACTGGCTGCTAAAACGGCAGGAGTTACAGTGTTTGTTCATGCTGAGAATGCTGATATCACTGATATGCTTCAAAAGCAGTGTGTAAGCCAGGGTAAGGTTGAACCCAAATATCATGCAGTATCCCGGCCACCATTTGTAGAATCTGAAGCTACCATAAGAGCTTTGAACATAGCAAAGGCTGCAGATACTCCAATATTTGTAGTCCATGTTACTTGCAAGGAAGCTATGGAGGCAATACGTGATGCATGGAATAAAGGGCAGCCTGCTTANNTTCGCATTACTTGACATTAAGTGTGGATAATCTTTATAAGCCAGAGTTTGAAGAGGCGGCAAGGTATATTTGTTCTCCGGCGTTAAGAACTCCTGATCATCATGAAGCTTTATGGAAGGCTTTGCAAAAGGGTTGGCTCAGGGCGGTGGCCTCTGACCACTGCGGTATAGATATAAAAGGTATGAAAGATTATGGAAGGAATGATTTTTCTAAGATACCAAATGGCTCCCCAAGTGTGGAAAACAGGTTGGCAATACTTTGGACCTATGGTGTAGAAAAGGGCAAAATAAGCAGGCAAAGATTTGTTGATGTATTTGCAACCGCTCCGGCTAAATTCAATGGTATATTCCCGAGAAAGGGTCATATTGATGTTGGCAGCGATGCTGATATTGTTATATTTAATCCTAGATGGAAAGGTATTATAAGCAATAAAACAAGCCTCCATCAAGTAGATTATTCTATATTTGAAGGTATGGAACAGATTGGACGCTCTGAAAAAGTATACCTGCGTGGCAGGTTAGTCGCTAATGAAGGAAAGTTTGTAGGTGTTAAGGGGCAAGGTCAATATATTGATGGAGAAGCATACGGTGCAGCATATCAGAATGTATAGAAGTATAAAACATAAGAGGTGAGCTAAATGAAAAGGTTTTTGAACCAAAAAGCTATTGAACTAAAGCAGGGGGCAATACGTGCCATGTTTGACAAGGCAAGGTTTTATAAGGATGTAATAAGTTTAGGAATTGGTGAGCCGGACCTTGACACTCCCGAAGAGATAATCGAAGAAGGATGTAAAGCTTTGCGCTCAGGCAAGACTCACTATACAGGGAACGCAGGTATTATTGAACTAAGGCAGGAGGTATCCGAATACCTCAAGAAGTTTAATATAAATGCAGATCCTGAAGGTGAGATAATAATTACGACTGGAGGCATGGGTGCTTTAGCTCTTTGTCTACTGGTCACAATTTCACCGGGGGATGAAGTTATAATACAAGATCCTCAATGGTTGAATTATTACGCCCAAGTAAAGTTTGCCGGAGGAGTTCCTGTCCCTGTGCCTGCATATGAGGAAAATCAATTTAGACTAAAAGCAGAAGATATAAAAAAGAAGATTACAGACAAGACTAAAATATTAATGATAAATTCACCTAATAACCCTACGGGAGCGGTTTTAGACTTCAATGATTTGAAAGAAATAGCTGAGCTGGCAATAGAGCATGATATTATTGTAATATCTGATGAAGTATATAGCAGCCTATTATATGATGGTATAGTTCATTGCTCCATTGCCTCCCTGCCACAAATGAAGGAGAGAACAATAGTAGTTAACAGCTTTTCAAAAACTTTTGCAATGACTGGCTGGAGAGTTGGCTTTGCATCAGGGAGCCGTGAGATTATTGAGAAAATGACAAGATTACAGGAAAATATGGTGGCCTGTGTAGCAGCTCCATCCCAGTATGCAGCCATAAAGGCTCTAAGAAGCATGGATAAGGCTTATGAAATGACAGAAATATATAAGCGCAGAAGGGATATTATGATAGAAGGGCTTAATAGTATTGAAGGCATAAGCTGTTATTGTCCAAAAGGCAGCTTCTACCTTTTCCCCAATATTAAAAAATTGGGGAAAATCTCTGAAGCCCTTGCAAATGATCTGCTGGAAAAAGTAGGGGTCATATGTATACCAGGCTCTGCCTTCGGTGACCAAGGTGAGGGGTATTTGAGGATATCTTATGCAAATTCTGAAGATAATCTAGAAGAAGCCATTAAACGTATAAAAAAATATGTCGAAGAACAAATAAAATAGCATGTGAATAAAAACTTACCTTACCTTGCATTGAGAGTGTTATACTTTATCTATCTTTGAGGTGGAAAGCATAACACCCTCTTTTTTTCTATTTGGTTGTATTCCCAACGCTTTTGAAGTAAAATATTATTAACAAATAATGTAAACCTCTTGGAAGGAGGGGGCGGATGATGGAAAAAGCCTTGCAGATAAAGGTGGAAAACCTGAGCAAGAGCTATCAGATGGGCGAAGTGGAGGTCAAGGCTTTAGACGAGGTAAGCTTTGGGGTATATGAAGGGGAGTTTGTAGTCATATTAGGGCCCAGCGGATCCGGGAAAAGCACTCTCCTCAACATAATCGGAGGCATGGACTCTCCCAGCCTGGGAAGGGTCATAGTCGCAAATGAAGAAATAACAAAGTATAACGATGCCAAGCTTACGGCTTACCGCAGGAATAAGGTGGGCTTTGTTTTTCAATTCTATAATCTCATGGCAAACCTTACAGCCAGAGAAAACGTGGAGCTGGCCACTGAAATTTGCAAAGATGCAATGGACATTGATGAAGTAATAAAAGAAGTGGATCTTTTGGACAGAAAGGATCATTTTCCCTCCCAGATGAGCGGCGGAGAGCNNGGCTGTTGCCAAGAACCCGTTGCTTATCCTTTGCGACGAGCCTACTGGTGCTTTAGATTTTAAGACAGGTATACTTATCCTTTCATTATTGCATAAAATAAATCGTAATCTGAATAAAACAGTAGTGGTTATTACCCACAATATGGCTGTAGGAGATATGGGGGATAGGGTTATCAAGATGAGAAGCGGCAAGATTACTG
The DNA here is from genome assembly GCA_003527145.1 of Clostridiaceae bacterium. Taxonomy (GTDB): domain Bacteria; phylum Bacillota; class Clostridia; order Lutisporales; family Lutisporaceae; genus Lutispora. Next base: position 5,386 of record DPSW01000149.1, read on the forward strand.
AGATTAAGGAAAATCCGGAGCCCATACCGCCTGAAAGGATTGAATGGTAATGAAAAAGCTGGATGTAAGGCTTCTGCGAATGATAAAGAATTCAAAGGGTCAGTTTATCTCTGTGGTTGTTATTGTAGTTGTTGCGCTGAGCATCTTTATTTCGTTCAGCACCACTACAGTGAACATCAATAATGCAATAGATTTTTATTATGAGGAAACAAAATTCAGCCACATACATGTGCAGCTTATGAAAATACCAGAAGGGGCCATACAGGATATAAAGAATATAGAGGGCGTGACCGAGGTTCAGGGGAGAGTAGTTTTCGACGTACCTTTGAAAACTGAAAACAAAGATGAAAAGATCAGGGTCAGAATAATTTCAATGCCTCATGGCGGTGGAAGCGTCAACAGATTGTATTCAGATAAAGGAGTCTTGGGCGAAGCGCAAGGGTATAATGTCATCTTGCTCCAGCAGTTTGCCCAGGCAAGGAGTATAAAACAGGGAGATATTATAGAACCATACATAAACGGCAGAACTCAGACCATGAAGGTTTCGGATATTGCAGCGAGCTCCGAATTTGTCTATTTGATGGAGAATGAACAGGCACTGCTGCCTGCCCCTGAAAAATTCGGGATCGTTTATGTTGATGAAGAACTAGCTCAGTCCCTTTATGGATACAGTGGAAGCTATAATGAGCTGCTTATCAGGATAGAGAATGAAGAAAAGATTGATAATATAGTAGATATATTGGAAAAGAAGCTCGAGAAATACGGTGTACAAAAAATTGTAAAGAGAGAGGATCAGTTGAGCAATAAGGTTCTTACTGAAAAGCTGAGAGGCATTGAACAGATGTCCAAGATAATTCCTGTGATGTTTCTTGCGGTCGCAGGCATTATTATATCTATAACGCTTTCCCGGATTGTCAGCAACGACAGAATATCCATAGGAGTGCTAAAAGCCTTGGGTTACGGCAATATGAATGTGCTTTTTCATTATCTCAAATATTCTCTGGCTATAGGATTCACAGGTTCTGTTTTGGGGATTATATTGGGGCTTTTTTTAGCAAAGCTTTTAACTGAATTGTTTATCCTATTCTTTAATATACCCTTGATAAAGATAGAAATTCAATACATATATATGCTGTATTCCATGATTCTCACAAGCATATTCTGTATCATATCAGGCTTCTTGGCAGCGAGACATGTTCTTGGAATTATGCCGGCTGATTCAATGCATCCGGAGGCTCCGAAGGCAGGTAAGCACATATGGCTTGAGGGAATAGGCTTCATCTGGCGAAGACTGTCCTTCAGCTGGAAAATGGTCATAAGAAATATATTGAGAGCAAAGAGACGATTTATACTTTTGGTTTTGGGTTTGGCTCTGGCTTATGCCATAAACACTGTGCCTTTATATATGTTAGGCAGCATGACATCCATGTTTTACATGCAGTACGGCGAGTATCAAAAGATGGATTATGTTATAGAGCTGTCTCGGCCTATGAACGAAAATGTCATAAAGGATATGCATCATTTAATGGACAACGCCAAGCTTGAACCCAGGCTGGAGTATCCCTTTGAGCTGAAAAATGCATGGAGGAAGAAAGCTGTAGCAGTTATTGGAGTTCCAAAGGATACGGAATTCTATGAATTCAGAGATGAAAACAATAATAGGGTGGTCCTGCCGCAAAAGGGCATATTTCTTACAGAAGCCTTGGCAAAGCTGTTGAATGTAAAAAAAGGAGACTATGTGACTGTCAATAATTTTATCCCCGGCAAGGATGATGTAAGATTAGAGGTGAAAGGCATTGTAAAGCAATATATGGGAGTAAACGCCTATATGAACATAGAACATATGAGGGAGACTTTGACGGAAAAGAACATGATTACCGGTGTATCGGCAGCATCAAAGGATGATTTGAAAGAAAAGCTGGAGGATGCAAAAAATATATCTTCTGTCAGGTCAATAAGAGATATAATGGATTCTTTTACTGAATATCTGGATACAATGGTTGTAGCTATAAATTTATATACGCTTTTCGGTGGCATTTTAGGTTTTGCCCTTATCTATAACTCTACCATAATCAGTATTGCTGAAAGGCGTATGGAATTAGCATCGCTGCGTGTAATGGGCTTTGACAAAAAAGATATATTCTGGATGCTTGCCAAGGAAAACTTTACAATGGCTGTAATCGCAATTATATTGGGAATTCCCTTGGGTATGAGGATGATAAACGGCATGGGAGAATCCTTCAATTCCGAAATAATAACTTTCCCTACCATAATAGAGCCCAAGATATTTATAATTGCCGCAATATCTACTATGATATTTGTGCTGATTGCCCAATTGGCTACCTTAAAGAAGATCATAAATCTCAATTTCATTGATGCGCTGAAAAGCCGCATATCGTAAGGAGGGAAATATATGAGAGGCAAGAAGAAGCTTATATGGATGGGACTTATAATAATAATCATATCGGCAGCNNTAAAGCGGTTTCAGTGAATCTGGCTAAGGTCCAAAGAGGAAATATACAGGAATATATTGAAGAGAAAGCATCGGTGGAATTGAAAAACAAGGCTGATATCTATGGCCTGCAAAGCGGGGTTGTGACCCTTGAAGCAGTGGACGTAGGAGATAGAGTAAAGACGGGAGACGTACTGCTCAAAATACAGGATGAAGAGCTGCTCCTCAATATAAAAGCGTTGGAGCTGCAAAAGCAGGCTGCCGAGGCAAAGCTGGAAGAGGCAAGAAAAGGCATAAGCCAATGGGATTTGCAGAAGCTGGAGGCTCAAGAGAAAGCGGCTCAGATTGCCTATGAAGAGGCGAAGCGAGTGGCGGAAAATAACAGAAAGCTTTATGAAGCCGGAGGCATAAGCAAAGACATATATGATAGCTCAGTTGCCGCTTTGGCTTCTGCAGAAGCCAGCCTGGAAGTCATTAAAAGCAGCTTGGCAGCAGCTCAGGAAGGATTTTCGCCCAATATAGAGAAGCAATTTAAGGCTCAGATCGATGAAATACAGATCCAGATAAACCATCTTAAAAGCAAGCAGAAGGATTATATAGTAAAATCTCCTATAGACGGCATAGTGATGCTGGCGGAAGCCCCCCCGGGAAGTGTCGTTCCCCAGGGGAAGCTGATATTCCAGATAGGGAATTATGATGATATGTTTTTGACTAGCGATATTTTAGTAGATGATATAGCCAATGTGAGGGAAGGCTCCGAAGTGCTGATCAGCAATAAGGATCTGGGCATCTCTGATGTGAAGGGCGCTGTAAGAAAGATATATCCCCGGGCCTTCAGCAAAATGTCCGATCTGGGCATAGCTCAAAAAAGGATAAAGGCGGAGATAAGCTTTGGTGAAACAGTAGATAATTTAAAGCCCGGCTATGATATGGATATAAAGATAGTTACCGCAAGCTCGCAAAACACGCTTATTGTAAATGAGAAAGCAGTGTTTGAACATGAGGGCAAAAGCTATGTTTTCATAAACCACGATGGTGCGGCCAGGATGATACAGATCGACAAGGGCCTGGAAAGCGATGATGAGATTGAGGTATTGAAAGGCTTGAATGAAGGGCAGGAAGTTATCCTCTCGCCGGATGAGAACATAGAAGAAGGGACCATAATAAAAAGCTGATAAAATAGCTATAGCGTCTTGATAAGGCACTATAGCTATTTTATTTTCAAATCCTTATTGGTAAACAAGGCATGCACAAGTTTAGCTTTTTTTGGAGCCAAAAGTATAAAAGAGCATAGAGTTGTCTTTTTATGCAATAAAAAAGGTGTTTTAAGTGAAATGTATTGTTAATTGAAAATGCAAATAATAGAATTATTTGTAATAAGAGTTATATTAAGATAAAAATTTATCAAAAAAGGATAAGTCAAAAATCTTTAGCTCTTTTCCCTCAATAATATAGCAATAATTTTGATATCTTATAAAACCATGTTGAAATTTCTTATTCACAAAGGATGAGCTTATTCATCCTTTTTTCTTAACTGTTACAACCTTTCTTGATAAGGAGGCGGATACCGGTGAAGATAACTCCTGAGTATTTTGAAAGTATCAATAAAAAAGTAAGGAGGTTTAGTTAATGTACGGAAATAGAAAAAAGAGGAGAATCTATAGTGTTTTTATGATATTGCTCATATTCCAATTATGTTTTGGTATGCCGGGTATACTCAGTGAAGAAGTATATTCGGACGAGTTGGATAAAGACAAACTTGACATTCCAGGCAATATTCAGACTTCAGCAACAGTTAATACGATTGCTCTAAAATGGAATCCAGTTGCAGAAGCAGAAAGTTACGATATAGAGATAAATGGCAGCGTCACGGAGGGTATAGAAGTCAATGAGCATATATTTGAGGGGTTGGAATCTAATACAGAATATGTGATTAGAATAAGAGCTGCAAATGAAGAACAGTTAAGTGAATGGAGCGATCCGCTTGTTTGTAAGACATTTGAAGCAAAAAATGATGCTCTAGAGACAAACAGTGATCCGGAGAATGATATAACGGTAACAGAATATGTATATGGAGTAACTGAACCTGTAAACCCAATCCCTGGAGAAGAGCAGCTCACTTTTGACGGTAATGGATTGCTGGGGGAGTACTATAACAATATAAGCCTCACTGATCTGGCTTTAAGAAGAATAGATCATGAAATCAACTTTGATTGGGGCTTTGAATCTCCTGATGCGGCAATTAAGGGCAATACCTTTTCGGTAAGGTGGACAGGAAAGGTGCAGCCTAGGTATTCGGGCAAGTATAATTTTTACACTCTTGCAAATAATGGGGTTCGATTATGGGTAAACAACAAGCTTATCATAAATAATCCGCTATCTTTGCCTAATAAGGAAAGCAAAGGGACTATCAAACTTTTAGCAGGCGAGAAGTACGATATTAAGATGGAATACTATGAATTCTTAGGAAAAGCTAAAGCTGTGCTTTCTTGGTCATCCAAAGACCAGAAAAAGGAGGTAATACCTCAATCTCAGCTTTATAGCCCCTTGATGGCTCCTGATGATATAAAAGCGGTTCCTTCGATTACTTCGATTTCACTGAAATGGAATGAAGCGCCCGGCGCACAAAGCTATGATATTAGATTTAATAACGAAATGATAGATTCTATCGACAGCACAGAGTACATGCTGGAAAACTTAGCGGCGGGAACCGAATATAATATATCCATAAGATCTGTATATAGCTTTGGTACAAGCGATTGGAGCAAGGACATCAAGATATCGACCCTGGAAGATCAGGAGGCAGTTCAGGGAAACGGCAATGGGCTTACAGGAGAATATTACGACAATATAATTTTTAAGAAGCTGATATTTAAAAGAGTAGACAGACAAATCAATTTTGACTGGGGTAATGGCTCACCTGATCCCAGTATGAAGAAAAATACATTCTCAGTGAGATGGAAAGGGAAAATACTGCCCCAATATACAGCAAAATATACGATATATTTATATTCCGATGACGGAGCAAAGCTATGGATAAATGGCAAAGAGCTCATTGATTATTGGAAACCACACTCTTCAAAAGAAGGCTCTGCAACCATAGAGCTGATCGCCAGTGAGAAATATGATATAGAAATAGAATATTTCAATATCAACAAAGAGGCAAAGATCGTTCTATATTGGTCAAACCCATATGAGGGTAAAACCATAATACCTATGGAGCAGCTTTATACCAAGCCGGATATTCCTGCTAACGTAAATATAACCGCAGAAGGCTCGGATATAATCTTGTCATGGGATAATACACCTGGGGCAGAGACCTATGAGTTAGAAGCAGATGGCGCGGTGATAGATAACATAGCAGATAGCCAATATGTGCATAAAGTCCTGCCAAATACTGAGCATAAGTATAGGGTACGTGCGGTCAATGAAGTATCATCAGGTGACTGGACAGAAATATTTGCAAAGGTTTCAGCTCCTGCAACGCCTGAAAACCTGTCAGCAGTGGCAGACACTACCAATATACAGATCAGTTGGGATGCTGTTGAAGCAGCGACAGGTTATGATATTGAAGTTGATGGAAATATTATTGACAACAGCAGTAGTACAAGCTATGTGCATGACGGTTTGAATACAAACACAAAATGCACATATAGAGTAAGGGCGAAGAATGAAAACGGTGCAGGTGCGTGGACTGAGATGCTGGTCAAGACTACCCTTCCGGACACTCCGAAGAATCTGGTTCTAGACCCCGCAAGTTATGCCATAACACTAAGCTGGGAGGACATACCTGGTGCTATAGGCTATGACATTGAAGCAGACGGGATCGTAATAGACAGTGCATTTGGTACAGCTTATATTCATAAAGGCCTTCAACCCATGACTGAACATAGCTACAGAATAAGGGCCAAAAGCGATGCGGGTATTGGATACTGGAGCTTACCTATGTCGGAAATCACAAAAGTGGGAGTGCCTGAAAACATAGATACCATATCTACAAGCAGAACTATCACATTTCGATGGGACCCGGTAACCGGCGCAGAAAGATATGAGATAGAGCTTGATGGGGTTATATGCAATAACGACAGTGAAACTGTATATGNNTGATCTTATTCCAAACTCAGCTCACGAATATAGGGTCAGGGCGATAAATGATATAGGCAATGGGGATTGGAGTGAACTCAGGACAAAGTATACTGCCCCTGATATCCCGGGAAATATTATAGCAGTATCGACAAGTACAAGTATCGAATTAACATGGAATGCAGTTGAGGCAGCAGCAGAATACGATGTTGAGGTACAGGGTACGCCTATTGATAACGGTAATAATACCATNNAAATGGCTTAAATCCGAATACACAGAGGACATATAGGATTAGAGCAAAGAATGAAAACGGCATAGGTGATTGGAGTTCCATAATAGCGAAATCTACTTTGAATGGTATACCTGTAAATCTTAGCACGGTTTCGACAGAGACCTCGATCAAGCTTTTATGGGATGCTGTCGCCGATGCTGCGGGTTATGATGTTGAGGCAGACGGCGTAGTTTTTGAAAGTATTTTGTTAAATGAATATAGCTTATCTGATCTGGCTCCAAATACTTCACACAACTTAAGAGTAAGAGCCAAAAATGAGGATGGTTCGGGAGATTGGAGCGCTTTGATCACTGCTTATACATTACCAAATGCGCCAACTATTACTGCGGCAGAAGCCTCCGATACTTCAATCAAAATAGCTTGGATAAAGATTGATGAAGTGATGAGCTATGATATAGAAGCAGACGGACTGATCATTGATATCGGTGAAGCCAATGAGTTTATTCATCAAAATTTGCTGCCCAATACAGAACACATATACAGGGTCAGAGCCAAGAACGGAAGCAGTATAAGCAGTTGGAGCGAGGCTGTGAAAAAGCTGACATTGCCTGATGTGCCGCAAAATCTATCAGCTACCGCAACCAGCAGCTCTGTAGGTTTGGCCTGGGATAAAGTGGAGGGGGCTATAAAATATGAGGTTGAAGCGGATGGAATAGTAATAGCTGCTGTTGCTGACAATAAATATCTTCATGAAAATCTGACTCCCAATAAAGAGCATATATACAAGGTAAGGGCCAGAAGTGAAGCCGGTGCAGGAAAATGGTCGGAAGAAGCAAGAGCGTTCACTTTGCTTGGCGTACCTTCTAACATAAAANNAAAATATACAGCAACCAGCACTGCTATAACTCTTACATGGGATGAAGCAGACGGTGTTGATGCCTACGAAATCGAAGCGGACGGCGCTATATTTGAGAAGGGCCTTGAAATAAAATATGAGCATACCTCTCTTATGCCAAATACAATTCATTTATATAGAATAAGGGCTAAAAAGGCCGGTGCAACAGGAGCCTGGAGCGAGTATGCAACTGCCAAGACTCTGCTTGCGTCAGTAGCGGAAATAAAGGCAGTGTCTACAAATACTGCAATAG
>DPSW01000149.1:13350-14688 GCA_003527145.1 Clostridiaceae bacterium
CTAATACTCCGCACACTTTCAAAGTCATGGCGAAGAGCGCGGCGAACACCAGTGATTGGAGTTCAGTAATAATAAAATATACTGCACCGGATGTGCCTGCCAATATAAAAACAGAGTCTACAACTTCGACTATCAAAACGGTTTGGGAGGCCGTATACGGCGCAGTAGGTTATGACATCGAAATTGACGGAGCATCTATTGATAATGGTGTTAATTTATCCTATTTGCATGGGGAGTTGGCTCCAAATACTAAGCATATATACAGAGTAAGGGCAAAAAATGAACATGAAGTCGGCCCTTGGAGTCAAGAAATCGCAGGTACAACCGAGCCGGAATTGACCTTCAATTGTTCGGAAGACAGCCTGTTTAACTTTGTAATTGCAGCACCTAAGATGGAGGAGATTGCTGAAAGAAGCATCACTGTAACTTATAATGCGGAAGAGCTGGAAGCAGTTGACTTATGTGCGGCTACAGCAAAGCAAGATATTGAAATCGGAGAGATACAAGGTACCAATCTGGAAGTAAGGGAGTTTACTCCAGGTACCATAGTGTTCAGCCTGAAGGATCCAAGCAAAGCAATCATGAATGCAGTCAAGTTCAAAGCCAAGATAAACGGACAGTCAAAGATAATCTATGTGATTGAACAATGTATTTCCGACCAAAGCTATTATTTACAGATGTGATGTAGTAAAGGCCTTTTAAAAAATAATCAGCTAGGAGGGAAAAAATGAAGAATAGGAAATTGTTCAAAGTATTATCTATGTTTATAATAATAATTATGGTAATTTCAGTAAATATTGAAATTACTGACATGAGGAATATACAAAAAACTTTATCTAATGAACACTTTCNNATTATTATGATAAATATGAGGTTACTGGTTCTTATTACTGGTATGCATCAGAACCATATATATATAGTGATAGAGGTGGTAGAAATAGATATGGACATTCACAGTGGGAGATTGATTCAGAAACTGGATATTTTTCTACTTATAACTATAGTTCGGCTTGTTCAAATTATGAAGCTAGAGGAAAGATATTAATATATGGTGGAACCAATGAGGATGGTCCAACTTGGGCAAGAAAAGCCATATTATATAACACTAGANNAGGCGAGGAATTCACTTATCCAAGTAATGGAGTTTTCACAGATGGATATTGGTATGTTAGAAAAGGTCTTGTAAATACTAACCCGACCCTAACCGTAACCCAACCTACATCTAATAGCATATTCGGTACGAAAGACATTGCAATAATTCCCCAGATATCAGTATCAGATACGGACAATAATGCCCTGACCTGCAAGTACTATTTGGATGAAGTAATGAAGGAGACA
>DPSW01000462.1:0-8243 GCA_003527145.1 Clostridiaceae bacterium
CGATTATGTACTGGCAACCTATGGTACCGGATGTGTAATGGCAGTGCCGGCACATGATGAAAGAGATTATGAGTTTGCACAAAAGTTTGATCTTCATATCAAGAGAGTTATTGAAAGCGCTGACGGCAGCGATGCTCCATTGCCTTATGTAGACTATGGAGTATTGGTCAACAGCGGTGAATTTGACGGGATGACATCTGCAGATGCCAGAATGAAGATCGTAGATAAACTGGCCAGAGAGAACAAAGGCGAAATAAAGATAAACTACAGATTGAGAGATTGGCTGGTATCCAGACAAAGATATTGGGGCTCTCCTATCCCTGTAGTTTACTGTGAGCATTGCGGGACAGTGCCGGTACCTGAAAAGGATCTGCCTGTGCTGCTTCCATATGATGTAGAATTTACTCCCGATGGAGAATCACCGCTCAAAAAGTGTGAGGAGTTTATAAACACCACCTGCCCCAAATGCGGAGGGCCGGCTAAGAGAGATGCGGATACATTAGACACCTTTGTATGCTCTTCCTGGTATTACTTGAGATATCCGGACAATAAGAATGCAGATGAGGCATGGAATAAGGAATGGATAGACAAGATGCTGCCTGTGGATAAATACGTGGGCGGTGCAGAGCACGCAGCAATGCATCTTTTGTATGCCCGATTCTTTACTAAGGCATTGAGGGATTTAGGATATTTGAAATTTGACGAGCCCTTTACATCTTTAAGACACCAGGGAGTAATACTGGGACCTGACGGTAATAAAATGAGTAAATCCAAGGGTAATGTCATTTCCCCCGATAGCTTTATCAGCGAGTACGGATCTGATGTATTCAGATTATATCTCATGTTCGGTTTTGCCTACGAAGAAGGAGGCCCCTGGAGCGATGGAGGAATCAAGGCAGTTGCAAGGTTCTTGAACAGGATCGAGAGAATAGCTGAGAGAGTGCTCGAACTGAGAGGCAGTGAGAGCAAGACCGATATGGCGGCTTTCGAGAAGGATTTGAACTATGAGAGGCATAGAGCGATAAAGGAAGTAGAGGCCGATACTGAGGAGTTCCATTTCAATACGGCCATAGCAAGGATGATGGAGCTTTTAAACGCCTTATACAAGTACGACCAGGAGGGAGAAAATAAAAATATTGATTTCTTTGAGGCAGTTTTGGCTGACTTATTGGTAATACTAGCGCCTTTTGCCCCGCATTTTACAGAGGAGATTTGGGAGCAGCTTGGTTATGAATACTCGATCTTCAACCAGGCATGGCCTAAATGGGATCCAAAGGCTCTCATAAAGGATGAGATTGAGATAGCGGTCCAGATAAATGGCAAAGTAAAATCCAGAGTGATGGTACCTTCCAGCGGCGATCAAAAAGAGATTGAGGCGATAGCAATGGCTGATGAGGATGTCAAGGAGGCTATTTTAGGCAGACAGATAGTCAAGGTGATAGTTGTAAAAGGAAGATTGATCAATATAGTGGTTAAATAAAATTTTATGGCCGGTGCAGATTTTGCACCGGCTGTTTTCAATGTATTATTAAAGAAATGCATATTAGCGGTGGTTAGATGACGGATAAATTTTGATTATATGAGGATATCATATTATTATTCAATATCATTAATCCTGTCTATTATTCTTAACATGCGTAAAGTGCTGACTAATTCATAAAGAATATATTGACGTTCATTTGGTCTTAAATTTAAGCTTTTTTTGTTTAAAAATGCTTCTTCTATGTATTTGTTGTTAAAATGATCTTTAGGAAAGATATATGTACCATTCTCTGCTTTAAACTGCTCAAAGTGGTTTAATGATTCAATAAACCACTTTGATTTATGCGCTNNATTAAAATTTGACATTATTTCCAAGTAGTCAAGCAGAACGTTCGTACTCAGATGTTGCGGGCGATCATAATTTTCATAAAGGGGTAAGGTTGGGCTCCAACCACAAGCCTGATATATCCGCCTGTCTTTGACCCATAATAAGCCATAGCCTTCAGGTATCTTTTGGATGATGGGATCAAGTATATAATTTATTACATCATTAATTTTTTCTTGTACTTCTGTATTTTTATAAACACTTGGGAAATAGGCTAGTGCCTTAATATCATATATTGTGGGTAATGGTTTTTCAGATGATTGATCGAAGGGGTTTAAATCATCTTTGAGTACTCCGCGGTCAATCCAGTGCTGCGGCACTTTCGGCAAGCTGCTCTTATCTTGGTATATTTCATAGATACGCTCTTTTGCTGCTATATGTATTTTATTTAGCCTTTGCATCATTGAATTAACTGCTTCCGGATAATCATAACCAGCTACAAAAAAATATTGATGCAGCATTAATCTGTAATAATAGCAATAGTCATAATTCTCACTAAGCATATATAAAAAAATTTCTTTGATTAATTGCATTTTTTCGTCAAATACAGGTATTCCAGCTCTAAAACCTAAATCAATGAGCCTTGGGAAAAATTTTTCAATACATGAGTCTTTGTAATAATGGATTAAGTGTTCAAGTGTTTTTTTATCTCTTGATTGTGTATTGAAGCCATCAATATAATCCAAGGTCGATTTAACGTTGGGAATATCTAATAAACATGAGACAGCATTAATGTCAATGACTTTATTAGTATTTTGTGAAAACTGAATATTTAATTGTATTGCAGGACCACCATTTAGTAATAACCATTCCTTTAGTTCAGCAGTATTCATCTATACCTCCCTGATCATATCTAAACTTTGTGTGAAATGTAACAAAAGGTCAATAAAAACAGTTTTGTATATATAATGTTCAGTATTATGGGGTTCACTTTCTGTTTACTATTGCGAATCATTATTATACTTATATACTAAACAGTATCATAAGCATTTGGCTTTTTCTACATATAAAGTAAATAAATATACTAAAGAATTTTATGATTTATAGAAAAGTATAATTCTGTCTCAGTATAGGCTCCCCGTAATGTTTTTTAGGAGGATAATTTTAACTATATGTAGAATATTATTTCTAACGACTTAAGGCATCGGAGGAATTAAAATGATCATATATGGAATAGGAACAGATATAATTGAAATAGATAGGATAAAGAAAGCTATGGAGAGATATCCGGGGTTCGCTGACAGGCTTTTTACTGCTGATGAGCTGGCATATTTGGAAGGCAAGGCTTTAAGCCCCCAACATGTTGCAGGAGGCTTTTCAGCTAAAGAAGCGGTGTTGAAATCCATAGGGACCGGTCTTCGCAATTTCAAATGGAAGGAGATCGAGATAATCAGGGATGTCAAAGGAAAGCCCTTTGTAAGATTGAACGGAAAAGTGAAAGACTATGCTGATGGCAACTATATAGGCGATATTCACATAACTATATCTCACAGCAGGAATTATGCTACCGCAACAGCTGTGGCTGAGATTTCTATTGAAAAGAGGTGGATGGATATTGAGAGCATGCTTGTCGGAGCAAATGAGATGCGCGGACGAAGTATCAATTAAAGAATTCAGCATATCCGGCATTGTTTTAATGGAGAATGCTGCTTTAGGGATTGTAAAAGAAATAGAAAAAGAGATGGAAGGAGGGCGCCTGCCTAAAGAGGGGGAGGCTTCTTTGATCTGCGGAACCGGAAATAACGGCGGCGACGGCTTTGCCGCAGCCAGGCATCTCGCATCCAAGGGATGGAGAACAGTGGTATTTATATGCGGTGACGAGAAAAAAATAACCGGGGATGCTTTGATAAACTTAAACATAATAAAGAAGCTTGGTATTCCTATTCTCAGCATGGAGGATTCAAATATAGAAGCCCTGGATATCATGTTCGGCAGAAGCCATATGATTATCGATGCCATGCTGGGAACCGGCTTTAAAGGAAGGCTTAAGGGCAATTATGAGACAATAGTAGATAAAATAAACAAGCAGCGCAAATACGTGCTTTCCATAGATAGCCCCACCGGCCTGAATTGTGATACCGGCTTTGCAGAAGGCAGCTGCATCAAAGCCAATAAAACGGTTGCTTTAGGGCTGCCTAAAATAGGGCTTGTTATAAATGATGGCCCTTATTATTGCGGGGAGCTTGCGGTATGCGGATTATCAATTCCTGAGCAGGCTTATGATAGAGTAGGGATCAGCAGATACTTGACGGACAGAGATTATGTCAGCGGCTGCATCAAGCCCAGAAAGGCTCATGGACATAAGGGGACCTACGGGAGAATATTGATAGCGGCAGGTTCTAAAGGAATGGAAGGGGCAGGGCTTTTAGCCGCCAAGGCAGCCTTGCGGAGCGGAGCAGGAATTGTAGAGCTGGCAGTACCTTTGTGCTCATTTGATGCGGTTCGGGGTGTGATACCCGTGGTGATAACCCGGGGGCTGACGGATGATGGAGAGGGATGCCTGGCTTCAAAAAGCAGCGGAGAAATCATGTTGGCACTCCGCAACGCCTCAGTTTTTCTCATGGGACCCGGGCTGAGAACATCTTCTCAGGTTAAAGAGGCCGTTTTTGATGCGGCGATAAGCTGCAATAAACCTGCTATATTTGATGCGGATGCATTAAATGTGATATCTGAAGAACCGGCTATTTTGCTGCAAAGGCGGTCAGCGACCATAATAACTCCTCATCCGGCAGAAATGGCAAGGCTTATGGGTATCAGCACAGGCGAGGTTCAAGGAAACAGACTGGAGGCGGCGGAGAGCTTTGCGAAGAAGTACAGGGTGATCGTGGTGCTGAAGGGATATCGCACGATCATTGCATCTCCCTGGGGAGAGACCAGGATCAACCCCACCGGCAATCCGGGCATGGGCACAGCAGGCTCCGGAGATGTGCTCGGAGGCATAATAGCAAGCTTTTTGGCCCAGGGAATGAGCCCGATGGAAGCGGCTTCATGCGGTGCATATATACATGGTGCCGCCGGTGACAGGGCAGCGGAGAAATACGGACAGTGGGGAATGGTTGCCTCTGACATAATCAAATATATACCGCATACAATTATGGATATAGGGGGAAAGTAGAGGAGGTCTCTAATGCGGCAGAAGGTTTTATCCATAATTGTTATAGTGTCTTTGCTGCTTGGAGGATGCATGTTTTCCGCACCCAGCGCTGAAAAAATATTAAAAAAAATGGAAGATGCACCCGGCTACAGCAGCGAAGCAAGGATGGCTGTTAAAAATAACAGAAGCGTATTTTACTACAATCTTAAGCAGTATTATAAAAAACCGGATAAATTCCGAATAGAGTTTTATGATGACAATCTGGTGATGAAGCAAATAATGATCTACAATAACGGGCAATGCGGCATTTTTCATGTGGGTATTGATAAGCCTTTCAAATCCGATACCTTTGCAGGTACTAAGGAACACAACTCTTTTCTATCTGCTTTTCTTGAAAATTATAAAAATGCTCCGGATGCAAAATGGACTGTGGAAGAGAAGGATGGCAGAGATTATTATGTTTTTCAATGCAGCATTGCAGGCAATAATCCCTATTTTAAAAAGGCCTTGCTGCATGTAAATCCGAAGAACGCTCAACCATTGCTCTTAAACGTATTTGCTGAAGATGATTCAAAGACATTAGAGGTAGAGTATAAAACATTCTTATATGGCACTGAAGCGGACGATTCACTATTCGACATAGAAGAACAAAAATTTTCTTAATATTTTGATAAAGATATACATACAAGTGCTATAATATTATTGAAAATGCAAAGGAGGGTTTATGGATGTACAATATTGATCTTATAAGGCCTGCCTGGGCGGAAATAAATTTAGACAACTTAGCCGATAACATGAGGGAGATCAGAAGGCTGGCGAAGGATAGTGCTCAAGTGACAGCCGTCATAAAGGCTGATGGGTATGGGCACGGAGCAAAATATATTGCTCAAACCTTGTTGGAAAACGGGGCGGACAGATTTGCCGTATCAGGGCTGGATGAAGCTCTGGAATTAAGAAAATCCGGTATAAAGGAACCAATTTTGATTTTAGGCTATACTCAGCCTGAGAGGGCTAAGGCTATTGTTGGCAATGATATTGAGCAAGCGGTGTATTCTTATGAATTGGCCAGGAGCCTTTCAATGGAGGCACAGAGGCAAAACAAGACAGCAAAGGTTCATATAAAGCTTGACACAGGCATGGGAAGAATAGGTTTTAAGGCTGATGAGACTGCAGCAGCCCAAATAAAAGAGATATATAATCTTCCTAATCTGATAATAGAAGGCATGTTCACTCACTTTGCTATTGCGGATGAAAAGGATAAAAGCTATACTAATGAGCAGTTTGACAAATTTATTCGGGTTGCTGACCAACTGGAAAAGGAAGGAATATTTATCAGGCTGAAGCACTGCGGAAACAGTGCGGCTATAATAGATCTCCCACAAATGCATCTGGATATGGTCAGGGCGGGGATAATACTTTACGGCCTTGCGCCATCAAAGGATGTGGAATTGGACGGAATAAACCTGAAGCAGGTTATGTCTTTAAAGGCTAGAATCACCCATGTAAAGGAAATCGATGCCGGAGAGAGCGTCAGCTACGGAAGAAAATTTATAGCTTCCCAAAAAACCAAAATTGCATCATTGCCATTGGGCTATGCGGACGGTTATACCCGAATGCTGACAGGAAAGGCTCAAGCCTTGGTGAATGGCATCAGGGTGCCGGTAATAGGCAGGATATGCATGGATCAATGCATGATAGACGTTACAGGTATTGAGGATGTAAAAGTAGGGGATGAAGTCGTATTATTTGGCAAACAAAAAAATTCCTTTATTTCCATAGATGAAATAGCAGAAAAGCTTGGGACTATTAATTATGAAATTGTTTGCATGATTGGCAAGAGGATTCCGAGAGTATATGTAAAAGATGGGAAAATAGTAAACATAGTAAATCATATTTCCCCCTATGGAGATTAAAACCTTAAAAGACAGCATGTTGGTAAATATTATATATAGCTTAAATGTAAAAGTTGGTATATAATAGTCTACATATGGTTAGCATAAATTCAGAACACTGTTGTCTTGAGGACGAATATTTTTATTATTATTTTCATACATATTGGATAAGACGATAGATAAACCTGGAGGTGCTAGTGTGGCTGAATGTAAAAGAATAGTCGTCAGTTTGCCTGATAGCCTTTTAAAGGAAGTTGACAACATAATTTGTACTGAACAATGTAATAGAAGCGAGTTCGTGAGAAAAGCAATGAAATTTTATTTGAGCGAAATGAAAAGGATGAATTTTATAGAAAGCATGAAAAAAGGTTATCTGGAGATGACTGAGATAAATATTACACTAGCAGAGGTTGGGCTTACTGCTGATTATGAGACTATATGCAGGTATGAATCAAGGCTTGCGGAGTGTGAATAATGTGATTGTAAAAAGAGGCGACATTTTTTATGCAGATTTAAGCCCCGTTGTTGGTTCTGAGCAGGGAGGAGTCAGACCTGTACTTGTTATTCAGAATGATATAGGCAACAAATATAGTCCTACTATAATTGTTGCTGCTATTACTTCACAGATTAACAAGGCAAAGCTGCCTACTCATATTGAAATCAGCGCGGAAGAATATGGCCTTACTAAAGATTCTGTTATTCTTTTAGAACAGATAAGAACAATAGATAAGAAAAGATTAAAGGAGAGGATTGGGCATCTATCAGATGAGCTTATGAAGAGAGTGGATGAATGCATCCAAATAAGCTTTGGATTGGCTGATTATACAATATAAGGGCGAAAGCCCTTTTCTTATTTTTTGTTTTATTGTTTTTCAAATATTACAAATCTGAAAAATATACAGGATTTTCTATTATAATGTCGAATAGTAAGTTAGCGGCGGTTAGCTATCGTATAAAACGGGAAATAGGAGGAAAATTAATGAAGATCAGCTTTTGTATATCTAAAACAAAAATAGTAATAATAGCAGCGGTAATTATTCTGACTTCTTTTGTAATACTGGGTTCGGCAGATGGAGCTATTCCCGGTTCAGAGAGTGATCCCATTGTGACATTGAGCTTTGTGGAGAAGAAAATCGATCAGATCAAATATTATATAGATTCTACGACGGAAGGCCTTAAAAATGAAGTGATGAAATATTCCGGAAGCATGGAAGAATATAAGGCACTGATAGATAAAAAAGATGCAGAAATACAGGATTTAAAGCAAAAGGTGGAGAGCGCCCTGACTTTTAAAGTGGTACAAATGAAAAAAGGTCAGATATTGCTTGCAGGAGAAGGCTCAGAAATAATAATCAGATCGGGGAAAACTACTGCAGTATATGGGAAAAAC
>DPSW01000462.1:8274-12659 GCA_003527145.1 Clostridiaceae bacterium
TCATCGAGAGAAGACGGCAGAGGTGTCAAGGCAGAAGGGGATGCGTTCTTGATCATCAAGGGCGGTTATATATTGAAATAACAATTCATGCGTGAGGGCAATCCAATGAAGCCATTCGCACACAATTTCGACCTGCACTTTTCGCCTGATACAGAGCATTATCTGCTATTTCAATATATTCTTTTATCGAAGCATTTATATAATCGAGAATTACTGTATAACCAATACTTATTGTGACTTTAAACTGTTTTTCTCCATATGTATAAGGAATGTTTGAACCTTCCACATTTATTCGAAGTTGTTCGGCAATATGATAAATCAGGTCTATATCAACGTTTTCCACTATACAAATAAATTCTTCTCCGCCATAGCGTCCCACAAACCCCTTTACCTGGTTCATAGCCTCTAATAATATATTGGCTATTTTTCCCAAGCACATGTCGCCATATGCGTGTCCCATACCATCATTTACCCATTTGAAATGATCAATGTCTATCATTATAAGTGCATGATACTTTCCAAAGTCGGGATTAGTAAGTGACTCCAGCTTTCTGTTTATGTTCCTTCGATTAGGCATGTTTGTCAGAGTATCGTAATTTGCCTGCTTTATTAGAATCGAATTTTGCTTTTTCAATAAATCAACAATTTTTTTACTCTCGATGGATTGGTTCTCGATTATTTCATTCAGCATGGCATTGGGAGGCATTTTGTACACTAATTCACTTTCTAATTTTAGAATTTCCAATCTATGAATCAAATTCATAGATTCGATTTTGCTNNCTTACTAAATAGTGATAGTTAGTAAAATGATTGAGGGCCTCTTTGTACTCTCCAATTGAGACATAATAATCATGATATAGCTTTTCTATTTCAGCAAGCTTTTTGTCAGCAGAGCAGGATACAGCTATTTTATACGCCTGATCAAGTAATGGTAAGGGATCGCTGCTTTTTGACTGTAATTCAAGATCAAACAATTGAATCAAAACATCTATAAGATAGTATTTGTTATCAATACTTGCAAATCTTTCTTTGGCTTGATAAAAATAATCTCTTGCTGCGTCCAAATTGCCTTTCTTCATATGTATGATACCAATTTTATTAAGCAATTCCCCTGAATAAATGATATCATTATTTGCATCAATAAGTGAAAAAGATTTTGTAAAATAATCTAAGGCTTTATCAAGATCATTCTTTAGGAGATGAATATTTCCGATATTCGTTAGGACTGCAGCTTGATAAACATCTATTTGATTTAGCATCGCCAATGTCTCTGCTTTCTCATAATAAGGCATTGCATTATTATAATCCGCTGCTTCCATATGAACTTCGCCTATATTAGAAAGTATTGAAAGATACAGCTTAGGACAGTCTTTGCTTTCTACCAAATCTTTAGCGGCCATAAAGTATCTTAAAGCCTTTTGAAATAAGCCGGAATAAAAGCAGAAAATGCCAAAATAATTATTTGCTCTGGCTTGTCCTTCTATATCGCCCATTTCTTCAAAACACATTAATGCATGTTCTGCAGTTTTGAATCCATTTACAGAGTCTGACAAGTTCCTGTAGATAAAGCACATGTCTAATAAAACCTCACCGAGAAGTTTTTTATCAGAATTTGCAATAGCCATATTATATACTTGAATAAAAACATCNNACAATAATAATCAGTGTTCATTTTTTCTTTTCCTATCTTATAGAGCTCTCTTACTGAAGTGTTCATTTTATATCCTCCCAAAACTTGGTCAGCAGCATTGCCATACTATATTGAGCACTTTATTCTAACAAAAGCATTTACTCTATTCCGCCCAGATCAAAGATAGGTATATATTGCTCATCGGCACTGTCTTGAGCTTGCATAAATCCATTCTCAAGACCAATTGATACAGCATAGTCTATAAGGCTTTCATAATGCTTGTAGTTCAATTTTTTATTTATTTCCGTATAGTCCTTAGCATTATACATAGGAGTATACTGACACATAATATTTAAATAAACTGCAGGGGGCAGATTTTCTATAACCCAATCAACAATTTTCTTTGAATCAAACAAGAGCCCGGGAAGCATCATGTGGCGTATCATCAACCCTTTGGTTAAAATGCCGTTATCGTTAACGACAGGGTTTCCGACCTGCCTGTACATCTCAAGGATTGCACTTGCGGCATGCTCAAAATACCCGGGGGCTTTGGAATATTTAATGCTGTATTTATCATCATAGTATTTCAAATCAGGCAGGTATATATCTATAAGGCCTTCCAGGCATGACAAGGCCTCCGTATTTTCATATCCGTTTGAATTATAGATCACAGGTATGGCCAAACCGTTATTTTTCGCAATATTTACAGCCTCCTTTATATGATATATATAAGGAGTAGGACTGACAAGATTTATATTATGCGCGTTATTTTTTTGAAGCCGAAGCATTATATCAGCCAGGCTTGCTACTGATATTTCCTTTCCGAAGCCCTCTTGGCTTATATCATGATTTTGGCAAAAAACGCATTTCATATTGCAATTGCTTAAGAAGATTGCGCCCGACCCATTGATGCCTGAAACACACGGCTCCTCCCATTTATGCAGGCATGCTTTTGCAGCCCTTATTTTATTTTTTACTCCGCAATAACCCGGATGATCATTTCTATTGATCATGCACATTCTTGGACATATAGTGCATTTTTCCAATCCTTTCATTTTACCACCATTTTTTCGGCACACTATTGTGTGTCCCATACTTTACATTAAGAGAAGCAGTGTCCCTTTCCTAAATAATTTTATCAGATACTACATGGTCTATAAAGATTTATTTTTATTTCTAAAGCTTTCCATATATGTTATAATATTTAAAAACAAGCTTCGCATTTTACTCATATATGGGGGTGGTAGTATGTTTAAGGAGCAGGGTATGACAGTCAGAGAAGCAATGGGCTTGGAACCCTTAAAGACATCAAAGGTAATTGCCGGATCTGAAGGATTGGACAGGATCATTGTAAGGCTAAACATCATGGCCGATCATGAAGGCATAGACTGGGTCTCTGAGGGTGAACTGCTAATAACAACTTCTTTGGCATTAAAGGCAAAGCCTGACTTGAGCAATGATCTGATAGGAAACCTTCATAATAAAAATTTGGCTGCGTTGGCTTTGAAAGCCGGGGGTTTGGATATGCCTATAAGCCAGGAGCTTATTGATGCTGCTGATAAGTACAATTTCCCTTTAATAGAATTAGACCCCAATGTGCCCTTTGCATATATAACTGATAATTTATCTTCTCATATATTCAATAAACAGACCGCTTTGATCATACGGATGGAAAATATTCATAACAATTTGATGAATGTGGTTTTATCCGGCGGCGGCCTTCAGGATATAGCGGCAATGCTTTATGAAACCATAGGAAACCCCATTGTCATCTGGGATAATATATTTGGCGGTTGTGTCGGAGACGATGGCTCTCCCGATAGTTCATTATTAAACAGCAATTTATTCTCTATTGTGCATAATGAGGACAGGACTAAGAACTTGTCCCAGAACGGTATAAAAAAGTTGACAAGCTATGCTGATAATATCAATGGGAGGATTGTAAAACGCATTCTATTCCCCGTCATGGTTTCTGAAAACATATATGGATATGTTTTTCTGTGGGAGATGTTAAAGCCCATAGGAACTATAGACTACAGAACCCTTGAGACCGCATCTGCGGTTATCGCATTGGAGATAATAAAGAGGATGTCCGTTTATCAGGTAGAAAGCAGATACAAGATGGAGTTTTTAGAAAATCTGCTTTCCAGAGATACAACGATGCAAAACCTTGCCTTTGAGAGGGGTTCCTTTTTTGACTGGAGTGAAAAGGACGGACATACTGTGATGATAGTCAGCATTGAGAGCAGGGAGAAAATTCCGGCGCATAAACAGATGACTCCCAGTGAGATCTTCGCTCAATATAAGAATAGTATTATTCAAGATATTGATGAAATCTTAAAAAAGGAAAATGAGAAAGCGATCATAGGCGAAAAGAGCGACAGCATAATAATTTTACTTAGATCCGGTGAAGCAAGAGATGTAGAAGAAATGGGCAAAAAGGCGCGGCGTATAGGTGATAAGATAATCAAAGCGGTTGACCATAAGTATCAAAAGACCAAGGTAAACATAGGCATAGGAAGGCATTGCACCAATGTGAGATTGCTGTGGAAAAGCTATCAGGAGGCAAGAAAAGCTATGCTGCTGGGAAACAACTGCGGAAGAAATGCTATGCACTTTGATGATATAGGGGTTTATAAAATACTTAGCCAGGATAATATTAAAAATGAATTGGTCGCTTTTTATGAAAATACAATCCTACCTTTATATGAGTATGATAAAACGAGGAATACGGAATTCATAGCTACCCTCAAAG